>NZ_JBJJBV010000010.1:0-60195 GCF_045446735.1 Nocardiopsis protaetiae | reverse complement strand
GGAGTGTCTTCGTCATGCTCGCAATCGTTCCCTCGCCCCCGCCGATGCCCTCGCTGCCGCAGGTGACCCTGCCGCTGGGGGAGCTGGTGCCGCGGCGGTGCCGGCACTACTTCAACCCCCACGCCCGTCGGCCGCACTACAAGGTGCGCTCCTATGAGTTCGGGTCGTCTCCGCAGCTGATGCCGCTGGTGCGGGCGTTTCTGGACGCCAGCGCCGCCGAGCGGGGCGCCGACTACCGCTACCTCTTCACGCTCCTGGGAAGCGAGCTGGCCGCGAACGCGCTGACGCACTCGCTGTCGGGGTGTCCGTTCGGGACCTTCACCTTGCGCTGCGAGCGCCGCCGCACCGGGATGCACCTGATGTGCACCGACCAGGGCCATCCGGACGGGCGCACCACCCCCGACGGGCGGCGTGAGTACCTGGCCGCCGACCCGTCCGGCCTGGACCCGGACGCCGAATCCGGGCGCGGGCTGGCCCTGGTGGACGCCCTGTCCACCTCCTGGGGTGACAACGGGATCGCGGATCACCGGCAGGTGTGGTTCTTCCTGGCCTACGACCTGACCGACAACCCCTGGACCACCGCGGCCTGAACGGTCGCCTTCGCACCGATAACGCGAAACGGGCCCAGGAGAGCGGTGCAACGCTCTTCCCAGGCCCTCACAATCCCAAAATCCAGACACTCTCACATGTTCGGAAAGCAGGATCGGTGACGCATCCTATCCCGCGCCCCCGCCCTCCGACCGGGCCGCCTCGGCCGCTGCCCCGGCGTCCCCGGCCGCCGAAGGGCCGGGTTGCCTGACCGGAGTCGTCCCGCCCGCACCTGCGCGGGCGGGACGTTCTGCGTTCCCCCGGGCCGCATCAGGCGGACCTCTCTTGTCCATGGGGGTGGGTGGCCACGCTCGGGGTCTCGACGGTTGTAGAGGTGCCCGTTGCTCTGGCACCCTCGGTCCGGTAGAAAACCCTGGAGCAGAGGATCAAGGTCCGGGTGTTTTGTCCGTTTCTTGAGAAGTCATGAAATCGGCTGGTTTCCCGTGGAATCCGTGCAGGTCATTTACTGTGCTCCCCGCACACGCGGGGATGGTCCCCGCCCGGGGGGTATCGGTTACGCCCCCCGGTAGTGCTCCCCGCACACGCGGGGATGGTCCCGACGACGGCGAGCTGCAGCGGCTGTACGGGTAGTGCTCCCCGCGCATGCGGGGATGGTCCCTTGACCGCGGCCTCGTCGTTGTCGTCCTGGGCGTGCTCCCCACGCATGTGGGGATCCGTGACGCCGGGCGAGGTCTTGTTCGTGCTGGTGAGTGACTACGGGCAGGCCCGGACCGCGTCCGGAGGTGTCGGGCTCACGCTGGCCCCAGGGCTCCGGAAGTCCACGTGTATCGGTTCGCCGGTCAGTTCTTCCAGCGCGCCGAGGTCGTGGAAGCACAGGAGAGTGTGAGTGGACGATGCCCCCGCCGGAACGGGGCCGGCGGGGGCACCTTCACATCAGCCGCGCTCGAAGTGGCGGCGGCGTTCGAAGTCGGTGACGGTGGCGGAGAAGGCCGCCAGTTCGGCCCGGCCTGCGGCGGCGTAGTGGCGGACGATGTCGGGGCCGAAGACCGAGCGGGCGATCTCGCTGGTCTCCCAGGCGAGGACGGCCTCTTCGAGGGAAGCAGGCAGGCGTGGCAGGTCGGCGGCGCCCGCGTCACCTGCCGTGGGCTCCGGCAGCGGCAGCGCCTGGTCGATCCCGTACAGCCCCGCGGCGATGATCGCCGCCACCGACAGGTACGGGTTCGCGTCCCCGCCCGGCACGCGGAACTCGATCCGGGCCGACTCGCCCTGCCCCACCACCCGCACCGGGCAGGTGCGGTTGTCCAACCCCCACGCGATCGAACTCGGCGCGTAGGCCTGCGGCGACAGCCTCTTGAACGAGTTCACGTTGGGCGCGTGCAACAACGCGAACTCCCGCATGCACGCCAGCTGCCCCGCCACGAAATGCTCCATGTGCTTGGACATCCCGTACCGCCCCGACCCGTCGTCGGCGAACACCGGCGCCCCCGCCTCGTCGCGCAGCGACAGGTGCACGTGGCAGGAGTTCCCCTCGCCCTCGTCGTACTTGGCCATGAACGTCAGCGACACCCCCGCCTGGCTCGCCAGCGCCTTCGCCCCCGCCTTGTACACCACGTGGTTGTCGCAGGTCCGCAGCGCGTCGTCGTAGCGGAACACGATCTCGTACTGCCCCGGGTGGCACTCGCCCCGCGCCGACTCCACCCGCATCCCCGTCCGCTCCATCGCGGTCCGGATCCGCCGCATCAGCGGGTCGATCTCGGTGACCTCCGGCAGCGCGTAGTCGGAGTTGAACCGGGTCGCCGTCGTCAGCCCCCGGTATCCCCCCTCGAACGCCTCCTGGTAGGAGTCGCGGAACACCAGGAACTCCAGTTCCGTCCCCGCCAGCGCTCGCCACCCCCGCTCCGCCAGCCGCTCCAACTGCTCCTTGAGCACTTGTCGCGGCGCCACCGGCACCGGCCGCCCCTCGGCGTCCAGCGCGTCGCCCAGCACCAGCGCGGTCCCCGGGTCCCACGGCAGGTACCGCAGCGTTCCCAGGTCCGGCAGGATCGCGAAGTCCCCCAGCCCCCCGCCCCACGGGTCGGTGGCGTACCCCGGCCGCGACTCCATCTCCACGTCGGTCGCCAGCAGGTACAGGCAGGCGTCGAACCCATCCGACAGCACCCGCTCCGCGAAGTCGCGCGGCGCCACCCGGCTCCCCTGCACCCGCCCCTGGAGGTCGGGCAGGGCCACGATCACGTCCGTGATCCCGCCCGCCTCCACGTCGGCGCGCAGCCGCTCCAGCGGAACCGGGAACGGTGGCGGAGGGGGAGACGGCGGCAGCGTCTCGTACAGGGGCGGCAGTCCGTCGCCGATCAGCGGGCTCATCGGTCCTCTTCCGGGGTGTGCAGCGGGTTGGGGATCGCCGGGGCGTCCAGGTGGAACTCGGCGTCGCGCTCGGCGCGGTCGTGGTAGCCGCCGCCCAGCAGCCGCTCCCGGTTCAGGCACACCCGCTCGTACTCCGGCGCCAGCAGGTCGAACAGCGCGAACCGGTCGGCCAGCTCCGGGAACTCCGCCTGGTACCGGTCGATCTCCGCCCGCACCAGCGCCCAGAACCGCCCTTCGCCCACCCCCAGCTGCTCCTCCACCAGCGGCGCCAGGTACCGGAAGTGCCCGATGAACAGCGACTTGGCCACCGACGACGTCAGCTCGTGGGCGTCGAAGCGCATCAGCACCCCCAGCGCCTCCGCCGGCAGCCCCTCGTACTCCGGCAGGTCGACGTCCAGCAGCTTCATGTCGTCCACGAAGTCCTTGACCGCCAGCCGCACCGGTCGGTCCCGCCCGTCGTACACGACGATGGTGTTCTCCCCGTGCGGGTTGAACGCCAGCCCGTACCGGTACAGCAGGTGCAGCAGCGGCGGCAGCACCGTCCCGAACAGCGCGCCCAGCCACTCCTCGGCACTCAGCCCGGACCGCTCCACCAGCTCCGCCGTGAACGCCCGCCCCTGCCCGTCCACGTGCAGCAGCGCCGCCAGGGTCCGCGCCCGCTCGCCCGCCTCCAGGCTCTCCGCGACCGGCTCGCGCCACAGCGCCCCCAGCAGCTGCCGGTGCCGGTACGGCGCGTCCGGGATGTCCTCCAGCACCGGGTGGCGCACCGCCACCGCGGCCACCTCGCCGGGCAGGATCACCCGGTGCCGCTCGGCCAGGAACGCGTCCTTGGCGTGCAGCGCGTGCACCCATCCCGTGCTCACCGGGGCGGCCCGGCACAGCTCGGTGGGGATGCCCCGGTAGACCATGGTGTTGAGGATCGCCAACGACAGCTTGACGTTGAACCGGTCCGGCCGGGTCAGGTTGGTGAACGTGCGGATGGACTGCTGCGGCAGGTAGTCGTCCCCCGCCTCGCCCAGCGCAACGATGAGCCCGCGCGCCAGCTCGCCCGCGAACAGCGGCACCACCACCTCGTCCCACTGCCACGGGTGCACCGGCAACCACACGAACGCGGCCGGGTCGGCCCCCGCCGCCGTCAGCCGCGCGGTGAACCGGGCGGTGGTCTCCTCGCCCAGCTCGCGGGCGCGCAGCACCTCCGGCTCCAGCCCCGGCACCCCGTGGTACTCGGCCAGCGAGGCGTGCACCGCGATCCACGGCAGCCGCATCGGCCGCCGCGCCTCGGGCGGGAAGTCCGCCCGGTCGCGGGCGGAGAAGCCCACCCGCCCCTTGTTGGCGAAGATCCACGGGTGCCCGGTCTGGTACCCCTCCAGGTCGGCGTAGGGCAGGTCGGCCAGGTCGGCGGCTGTGCGCCGCTCCACGGCCAGCCGGGCGTCCGCGGACAGGGTGGCGGTCAGCTCCCCGACGGTGAACGCCTCCACCGCCGGGTCCACGATCCCGGCCGCGCCCAGGTCGCGCAGCAGCGCGAACGGCGAGGCGGGCGCCTCGACACCGTCGGCGCCGACACGCGTGACCCCGGGCAGCACCCGCCACCCGTCCAGCAGGGTGCGCCTCCCCTCGAACCGGTAACGGGCCCCGCCCACGGCGGCGCTCCAGCGCCCGGGCCCGTCGGCCTCGGGGGGCAGCGCGTACTCGAAGCACAGCTCGGCGACCATCTTGGCGGCCAGCAGGTCGCAGGCCCGGTCCCAGTGCTCGGCGGTCAGCTCGGCCGGCACCGGCAGTGGCGCGGCGGACGCGGCGAACGTGGTGGACACGCGGTTCATGTCGTTCACTCCTTCTCCCCGTTCTCCCCGGGCACTGCCACGGCCAGCGGGTTGTCCACCAGCCCGTGCATGACGTCGAACTCGGCGTCGCGTTCGGCGCGCTCGTGGAAGCCGCCGCCCATCAGCTGCTCGCGGTTGAGCGCCACCCGCCCCACCTTCGGGGCCAGCAGGTCGAACCAGGCGAACCGCTCGGCCAGCTCCGGGAAGCGCGCCTGGTAGGCCAGCACCTGGGCGCGGGCCAGCGCCCACAGCCGCGCCCCCGGCACCCCGAGGTCGTGCTCGACGATGTCGGCCAGGAACCGCAGGTGCCCCGCGCAGATCGCGGACAGCACCGAGTGCGCCAGTTCCTCCGGCCGCCAGCGGTGCAGCACCGACCGCACGTGCTCGGGGATCTCGGCGTACTCGGGCAGGTCGAAGGGGAGCAGCTCCACGTCCGACCCGAAGTCCTTCAGGGCGATGCGCACCGGGACCTCGTTCTCGTCCAGGACGAGCACCACGTTCTCCCCGTGCGGGGTGAACGACGCCCCGTACCGGTACAGGTAGTGCAGCACCGGCGGGAACAGGGCGGCCGTGAACCGCTCCAGCCACGCCTCCACCCCCAGCCCGGAGCGCTCGATCAGCTCGGCCACCAGCGGCCGCCCGTCGGAGCCGCGCAGCAGCAGGCACGCCATGGTGCGGGCCCGCTCGCCCTCGCGCAGGTGGTGGTGGATCGGCTCGCGCCAGATGGTGCCCAGCAGCTCGTGGAACCGGTACGGGGCCTGCGGCATCTGTGCGAACACCGGGTGCGGGACGGTCGCGGAGGCGCGCTCGGCGAGCATCACCACCCCGGTCTCGCTGAAGTAGCCGTCGCGTTCGGCGAGGGTCCGCAGCCAGGTGCTGGTGTGCGGGGCGCAGCCGGTCTGGGTGCCCGACAGCCCGCGCCACACCAGGGTGTTGCGGATCATCAGCGGCACCTTGACGTTGAGCCGGTCGGGCCGGTCCAGGTTCATCAGGGTGCGGATGGACTGGAAGGGGCGGTACCGGTCGCGGCTCTCGCCCAGGCGGACCACCCGGCCCAGGGCGATCTCCCCGGCGAACAGCGGGGCGACCACCTCGTCCCACTGGAAGGGGTGGACGGGGATCCACAGGTAGGCGTCGGGGTCTCCGCCGCGCCCGCGGATGGCGGCGGCGAACTCGGCGCGCTGGTCCGCGTCGATCTCGGCGGCGACCAGCGCGGCCCGGTCGGTGCCCGCCATGGACTGGAACCCGCCCAGGTCGGGGTGGACGGCGATCCAGACCAGGCGGAACGCGCCGCGCGCCTCGGGGGTGTAGCGGGCGGCGTCGTCGGCGGAGAACCCGAGCCGGCCCTTGTTGACGAAGATGCAGGGGTGGCCGGTCTGGTACCCCTCCAGGTCCTCGTACGGCAGGTCGGCCAGCTCGGCGGCCGGGAGGGCGGCGGCCAGCAGGCGGGCGTCGGCGGCGTGGGTGGCCAGCAGGTCGCGCACCACCTCGGCCAGGGAGTCGCCGGGCAGGCCCACGGTCTTCTGGGCGTCGGTGACGAACCGGGTGGGGTCCCAGGCCGGCTCGGCGCCCCGGTCGTCGGTGCGGACGAAGGAGTCGGCGTCCACGTGCCAGGAGCCGAAGCCGCCGCGCCGGGCGGTGAAGGTGTAGACGACGCCTCCGTCCACGGGCAGCCGCCAGGCGGGGGAACCTCCTGCCCCTGAGGGCTCGGCCACGGCCTCGGGGACGACCATCTCCTCGTAGGCCATCTCACCGACCATGTGGGCGAGCAGGCGGCTCCCGGCCCGGCGCCACAGGTCGGCGTCGTGGGTGGACTGTGCGTTCTCAGACATGGTGCGGACTTTCGGTGCGGTGCGCGGACGGGTCGTCGGAGGTCTCGGCGGCGTCGGGCGGCGGCGGTGATGGAGGCAGGCGCGAGGGCAGGCAGAGCAGCAGCGCGAGCACGGCGAACAGCCCCGCCCCCGCCAGCAGCGGCAGCCCCAGCCCGCCCGCGGCCAGGGCGGTGGCGGCCACCGGGCTGACCAGGGTCGCCGCCACCCGCACGGTGGCCACGGCGGAGAACGCCGGTCCGTCCGTGCCGGTCACGGCGAACACCCGCAGGTCCAGGGCGACGTGCCCCAGCCCCAGCCCGACGCCGAACACCACCCGGGCCGCCGCCAGCAGCGCGGGGTCGCCGGTGAGGAACTGCGCGGCCAGCCCGGTCGCGGCCAGCAGGCACGCGACCGGCAGCAGCGCCCGGCCCAGCAGGGCGTGCGCCCGCCCGGCCAGCGGCAGCACCGCCAGCACGGCCACCTGCGGGAGCAGGAAGAGGACGGCGGCGGCCGTGGTGCCGACGCCGCCGTCCTCCGCGTACAGGGTGAAGAACGGGCGCACGATGAGCCGGGCGATCTCCACCGCGAGCACGATCGCGCTCACCGCGGCGATCGCCGCCACCGCACTCCGCGGCGCCGCGCCCCGCGGCGCCGCCTGTGGCCCGGCCGCCTCGACGGCGTCCACCACCGCGGGCGCGCGCCGCTCCCTCGGCAGCCTGCGATGGCACAGCACCGCCAGCGCCACGTACAGCAGCGCGCAGGCCGCGATGCCCCACCGCGGCTGGGGCAGGGCCATGATCCCCGCGCCGATGAGCGTGGCCACCACCGTGCCGCCGTTGACCACGTACGCGAACACGGTGACGTCGCGGACCCGGTCGGTGCCGGTCCCCACGAACGCCGGGTAGGCCAGGGTGAACGCCATCGTCACCGCCACCTGCACCGCCGACAGCACCAGGAACACCGGGTACGTCGGCGAGACCGCCAGCGCCAGCTCCAGCACCGCGGCCACCCCCAGCGACCCCAGTACCAGGGTCGACAGCGAGAACCGCCGGGCGATGAGCCCCCACAGGGGCATGGCCACCAGCGCCGTCACCCGGCACACCCAGATGTACACGCCGGTGGCCGCCGGGTCGGTGACCCCGAACAGCCGCTCGAACAGCTGCGGGTAGAACGGGCTCAGAGCCACGTCGCTCACCAGGTGCAGCAGGATGACCAGCAGGTACAGCCGACGGAACGAGGCCCCGCTCACCGCCGCGCCCCGGCCGGTGCGCCGAACGACGTGAACGCCGTCCGCTCCGGCAGCCGGTAGGCGCTGCCCCCGGTGATGGAGTTGAGGATGACGGCCGCCCGCCAGGCGCCCAGCCCCAGGTCGGGGGCGCCCACGCCGTGGGTGTGCAGCTCGGCGTTCTGAACGTGGACGGGCGCGGTCAGGGTCGGGTCGGTGGCCAGGCGCAGGTCCTCGTCGATGAACGGGCGGCCCTGCCCGTCGGTCTCGATGAGCTTGGCCAGGGGCGCCAGGAAGTCGGGGGTGCGGTGGGCGTACCCGGAGGCGGCGATCACCGCGCCGGTGCGCACGGTGAACTCGGCGTCCTGCTCGCGGTGGCGGAACCGCAGCGCGAACCCGTCGCCGTCGGCCTCGGCGGCCAGCAGCTCGCACTGGGCCCGCAGGCTCACCCCCACGTCGGCGCCCGCGATGCCGCGCTCGTAGAGCACGTCGTGGATCTCGCCGATGGTGTCGCCGCTGATGCCCTTGTACAGCTGCCACTGGGCCGGGACCACCCGGTCCTTGGTCTCCTGGGGCAGGGCGTGGAAGTAGCGGGTGTAGTCGGGGGTGAAGTGCTCCAGGCCCAGCTTGGAGTACTCCATGGGCGCGAACGCCTGCGAGCGGGTCAGCCAGTGCACGGCGGTGTCGCGGTGGGCGGGGGAGCGCAGCAGGTCCAGGAACACCTCGGCGCCGGACTGCCCCGAGCCCAGGACGGTGATGTCGTCGACCCCGTCCAGCCCGGCGACCCGCTCCAGGTAGTCGGCGGCGTGGAACACCCGCTTGCCCACCAGGGGTCGCAGCGGCTCGGGCAGCACCGGCTCGGTGCCGATGCCCAGCACCAGGGCGCGCCCGCGGGTGCGGGTCACGACACCCGCCGCGTCGACGTGCTCCACCGTGAAGACCCCGTCCTCGTGGTGGACCGCGGTCGCGCGGGCGTCGAACCGGCACGAGTCCAGGGAGCGGGCGACCCAGCGGCAGTAGTCGTCGTACTCCCGGCGCGGCACGTGGAAGTGCTCGGAGAAGTAGAAGGGGAAGAGCCGGTCGTGTTCGCGCAGGTAGGACAGGAACGACCAGGGGCTGGTGGGGTCGACCAGGGTCACCAGGTCGGCGAGGAACGGCACCTGGAGCCGGGCGCCCTCCAGCAGCAGCCCCGGGTGCCAGGAGAAGTCGGTCCGGGCCTCCAGGAACCGGGCGCCGAGCCCGGGCACGCCGTCGGCCAGGGCGGCCAGGGCCAGGTTGAACGGGCCCAGGCCGATGCCCACCAGGTCGTACAGCGGGTCGCCCTCGGGGGTACGGGGGTGCGGGTCGGCGGTCAACGGGACTCCTTCAGGGCGGAGAGTTCGGTGTCGCCCGCGGCGGCCACCTCGGCGAGCAGCGCGGCGGTGTCCTCGACGGTCGTGTAGGGGTTGAGCAGGGTGAGCTTGAGCCACACCCGGTCGTTGATCCGGGTGCGGCCGACCACGGCCCGGCCCTCCTCCAGCAGGCGGCGGCGCAGCCGGGCGTTCACCTCGTCGGAGTCGGCCCCGGCGTCGTAGCGGAACACCACGGTGGTGAGGGAGGGCGCGGCGGCCAGCTGGAGCCGCGGGTGGGCGGTGACCTTGGCGGCCGTCCGCAGGGTCAGGTCGCGGCAGGCGTCCACGAGGCGGCCCAGCCCGTCGGTGCCCAGGGCCCGCAGCGTGACGGCGATCTTGAAGACGTCGGCCCGGCGGGTGGTGCGCAGCGAGTAGCCGAGCAGGCTGGGGTAGCCGGCCTCCTCGTCGTCGGCGGGGTTGAGGTAGTCCACCGAGCGCGACAGCGGGGCGAACAGGGCGCGCTCGCGGGTGAGCAGGACCCCGGCGGCCACCGGCTGCCAGCCGAGCTTGTGCAGGTCCAGGCCGATGGAGTGGGCCCGGTCCAGCCCGGCGAGCAGGCCGCGCAGCCGGCGGGAGAACAGCAGCCCGCCGCCGTAGGCGGCGTCCACGTGCAGCCACACCCCGTACTCGCGGGCGATGTGGGCGACCGCGCCCAGGGAGTCGATGCCGCCCAGGTCGGTGGTGCCCGCGGTGGCGACGATCGCGACGGGGATGTCGCCGTCGGCGCGCATCCGGTCCAGGGCCTCGCGCAGGGCGCGCGGCCGCATCCGGTGCCGGGCGTCCACGTCCACGGTGACGACGGCGTCCTCGCCCAGGCCCAGCAGGGCGGCCGAGCGCTGGACGGAGAAGTGGGCGACGGCCCCGCACAGGATGCGCGGGCGGGCCCCGGCGGCCGCCCGGGCCACCCCGTGGCGGACGGGGTCGCGCTCGGGGCCGGCCAGGGCGTGGTCGCGGGCCAGCAGCAGGGCGGTCAGGTTGGACTCGGTGCCGCCGGAGGTGACCACACCGCCCGCGAGGGCGGGGTCGTATCCGGCCAGCCCGGCGAGCTCGCCGATGACCTGGGTCTCCATGGCGGTCGCGGCGGGGGCCTGGTCCCAGGAGTCCATGGACTGGTTGAGGACGGAGGCGACGGCGTCGGCGGCCACCGCCACGGCCAGCGGCGGGCAGTGCAGGTGGGCGGCGCAGCGCGGGTGGGAGGGGTCGGCGGCGTGCAGGGCCAGGGTGTGCGTGAGCCGGGCGAGAACACGTTCGGCGAGGTCGGGGGCGTGCCGGTCGCCCTCGGGGGCGGCGGTCAGCGGGCCCAGGGCGGCCCGGACGGCCTCGGCGACCTCGTGCGGGGTGCGGGCGGGCAGCGGTCCGCCGCGTTCCTCGCGGGCCGCGGTCAGGACGCCGGCGGCGGCGGTCAGCAGGGCGGTCACCGCCTCGGGGCCGCCGGGGGCCGCGGCCAGGGCGTCGGGCAGCAGGGTGGAGGCGTCGGTGGGGACGGTGAGACCGTCGGGCCCCCAGGTCACGGTGTCGCCACCGGGAGTGATGGTCATGGGGCGTGGGGCTCCTGTTTCTCTCCGAAGCGGGTGGAACGCGCGGACGGGGATGAGATGGGGGAGTCCCGGGCCGCGGGGCCCGGTCGCTGCGATACGCCGGGGCGGAGGCGACGGGGGAGGCCGCACGCCCCGGGGGCGGGCACGGGAGGTGCCGGCGCGCACGCCGTCGTGCGCGCCGGGGGCGGGTCAGCGCAGGGGCATGAGCAGGGCGTGGTGGCGGCGCCAGCCCGGGTGGGGCTCGACGTCGCCGACGTGGGTCCAGCCGTTGCGCAGGACCAGGTCCAGGGCGTGGGCGTTGGTCTCGGCGACCAGCCCGGCGGCGCGTTCCTCGGGCCGGCCCTGGACGAGGAAGGGGAAGGCGCGCTCGACCACGCCCGAGCCCCGGAACGGCTCGCTGATGAGGGCCTCGCACATGGCGAAGGTGCGGCCCGGGTACTCGGCGGTGACCTCGGCCGCGTCCACGCCGGGCAGCGGGGTGAAGCCGTTCCACCAGCCGGTGGTCGGGGGCAGGGAGTAGCCGTAGGCGAACCCGGCCAGGGCGCCGTCGACGTGGCAGGAGGTGAGCCGGAAGCCGTCGCGGCCGGCGCTGAAGGCGAGGCGTTCGGCGAAGGTCGGGTCCCGGTGGTCGGGCAGGTGCAGGGCGTGCGCGTAGACCTCCTCGTAGGCCTCGACCCAGGGGGCGGGGTCGGCGAGGACGTCGGCACCGGTGAGGTTCTCGATCCGCCAGGTGACGGTGGCCGGGTCGGCCGTCGGAGCGGGGGAGGCGGACACGGTGGGGTCTCCTTGTTCTGGAAAGCGGGGGCAGGGCCGGGCGCGGCGGCGCCGGGCGACCACATTAATTAGGGCAGCCTTGCCTAAGAAGTGTCAAGGGGGGAATGTGTGTCCCCCGACACAGGGAGTGAGGGCTCAGGGCAGCCGCGAGTCCACGGTGGTGCGCACCGCCGCGGGGTGCCCCAGGAACGCGGGCATGGCGAACTCGAACCCGTACGCGCCCGCGTTGGGGAAGACCAGCACGTCACCGGCGCGCACCGACGGCACCCGCACGTCCCGGGCCAGCACGTCCTCGGGGGTGCACAGCTCGCCCGACACCGTCACCGACGCCCCGCGCGCCTCGGGGCGGGGCACACCCGCCGGCCACAGGTCGTCCTCCAGCACCGCGAAATTGTGCCGGATCTCCCACGAGGTGGGCAGCTGGAAATGGTTGATGCCGCCGCGCACCACGGCGAAGGTCCCGCCGTAGGCCGCCTTGACGTCCGTCACCCGGGCCGCGTACCAGCCCGCGGGGGCGCCGATCCACCGGCCCGGCTCGAACACCACCTCCACACCCGGGTCGGGGGCGTCCGCCAGCGCGGCGCCGAACCCCTCCAGGTCGAAGGCGTCGTCGCCCGCCTCGAACGGCACGCCCAGGCCGCCGCCCACGTCCACCGTGCGCAGGTCCACCCCGTGCCGGCCGGCCGTCTCGCGCGCCCACTCCAGGCACCACAGCACGTAGGCGGCGTGCGCCGCGGCGTCGGTGTTGCCGCTCACCGCGTGCACGTGGAAGCCGGTCAGGTCCAGTCCCGGCAGGGACCGCACCGCCGCCACCGCGGCGGGCACCTCCGCCTCGGGGATCCCGAACGGGCCCGGGGTGCCGCCCATCACCAGGGAACCGCTCACCGGCACCCGGGCGGGGTTGACCCGGATCGTCACCGGCAGCACCGTACCCGCGTCGACCACCGCCGCCGAGGCCCGGTGCGCCTCCAGGACGCTCTCCAGGTTGACGACCACGTCGGCGCCGCGTTCGGCGCGCAGCCGGGCCAGCCCGGCCAGCAGCTCGGGGGTCTTGCCCGGGCCGCTCACCGCGATCCGCCCGCCCGTGCCGCCCGGGCCGCTCACCGCGATCCGCCCGCCTGAGCCGCCCGGGCCGCCCGCGTCGCCGCGCCGCTCGCGCAGCGCCGCCAGGGAGGCGCGCGCCTCGCGCAGCGAGGCCGCCTCGAACCCGTCCACGGCCTCGGCCAGGTGCGCCAGCACCGGTTCGAACCCGTTGGCCTTGACCGCGAAGTACACCCGGGCCCAGCCCGGCAGCGCCTTGCGCAGCGTGCGGGCCCGGTCGGCGGCCAGAGCGGGGTCGTAGACATAGCCCGCCCCCGACCCGGAGGCCAGCTCCAGCGCCGCCGCCCGCACGGGGGCGGGGATCAGGTCGGCGTCCAGACAGGGGGCGTGCTCGAAGGAGCGGGGCGGTTCCACAGAGGTCTCCCGGTGTGGTGTCGCGGGGTGACACGGGTGCGCGGCGCCAGGCGCCGCGCACCCGTTCGAGCGGGGAGGGGGATACCGGCCCTAGCGCTGCGGGTCGACGTCGAAGATCTCGGCGAGGTCGTCCAGCACCGCGTGCGCGGCGATCAGGCCCACACCGGAGATCCAGTACGCGTCGTCCACCTCGGTGATCTCACCGGTCAGCTCGCCCCACAGCGGAGCGGCCATGTACTCCTGCTTGCTCTCCTGCACACCGTCCTCGCCGCCGTCGTCGTAGGTGGCGACGAAGAGGTGGTCGGCGTCCAGGTCGAGCAGGCGCTCCTGGCTGTGGTAGGTGACGATCTCCTCGGACCCGGTGTCCACACCCGGGCCCGGCTCCAGGCCCACGTCCTCCAGGATCACGCCGATGTAGGACTTGGGCGTGTACAGCCGCACGCCGTCGGCGTCACCGGCGAACCGGACCGCGGACACGGTGGGCGCCTCGCCGCCGTTGGCCTCGATGATCGCCTCGCCCAGGGCGGCGGCGCGGTCCTCGAACTCGGTGACCAGCTGCTCGGCCTCCTCCTCGGCGTCCAGCGCGGCACCGGTCAGGACCAGGTTCTCCTTCCAGGTGGCGCCGGTGGTCTCCGACATGACGGTCGGGGCGACCTCGGAGAACTGCGCGTACCCGTCGCCGTGGCGGACCTGCGCCGACAGGATCAGGTCCGGGGCGGTGGCGGCCACCGCCTCGGGGTCGACCTCCCAGAGCAGGCCCACCGGGACGGCCTCGTCGGCGGTGCCGGCGTTCCAGTCGCTGTTCAGCAGGTAGTCGGGGAGCTCGGTGACGTCCTCGGCGAACGTGGTGAAGCCCACCACGTTGCCGCCCAGCGCCAGGGTGGAGTCCACGTAGGCGGCGTCCAGCGGCAGGACCCGCTCGGGGGCCGCGGGGATCTCGGTGGAGCCGAGGAAGTGCTCCACGGTCCGCGGGTAGCCGTCGCTGGGCTCGTTGGTGGCGTCGGGGTTGCCCTCGGGGCCGCCGGCTCCGCAGGCGGTCAGCATGGCGACCGAGGCGGCCACCGCGACGGTGGACAGGGTGAGGCGGCGCTGCCGGGTGGGCAGGGTCATACGGGGGCTCCATGAGGGTCGGGGAACGCGCCGGGTCCGGAAGGGACTCGGGGGGTGTGCGGACCGCGGGGCGGTGTGTCGTTCCAGGCCGGGACGTGGCAAACTTAGATCATCCAGATACGGCTAGGCAAACCTAAGTAAGGTTCGCCTGGCCTTCGTCATGATAGGAGTCCGGGTGCACGACACCTCCGGCCCGCCCCCCGGTAACGCGGCTCCCCCGGCCGCACCGGCGGTCGCGGGCACCGCGGGCGGCGCGGTGGCCGCCCGCCGCGCCCGCCGCCTCACCGGACTGGCCGCCCTCGTCCTGCTGCTGTGCGCGGCCTGCCTGGGCAGCGTCCTCATCGGCGCCCGGGCCCTGAGCCCCGACACCGTCTGGCAGGCGCTCACCTCCACCGCCGGGGCCGAGGCCGACATCATCGTCCACGACATCCGGCTGCCCCGCACCGCGCTGGGGGTCATGGCGGGCGTCGCCCTGGGACTGGCCGGGGCGCTCATGCAGGGCCACACCCGCAACCCCCTGGGCGATCCCAGCATCCTCGGCGTCACCTTCGGGGCGGCCCTGGCCGTGGTCCTGGGCATCGCGTTCCTCGACATCACCGCCCTGTACACCCAGGCCTGGCTGGCCTTCGCCGGGGCGGGCGCCGCCGTCGTCGTGGTCTACCTCATCGGGTCCGTGCCCGGGCGCGGACCCACACCCGTCACCCTGGCGCTGGCCGGGACCGCGGTGAGCTGGCTCGCCTACTCGGTGGTGTCCGGGCTCGTGCTGCTGGACCGCTCCACCATGGACGACTTCCGGTTCTGGCGGGTGGGCTCCCTGGTCGGCCGCGACCCCGAGATCCTGGTCCCGATGCTGGTCGTCGTGGCCGTCGGCGCCGTGCTGGGCCTGGCCAACGCCGGGGCGCTCAACGCCCTGGCCCTGGGCGAGGACACCGCCAAGGCGCTGGGCCACCACGTGGGCCGGGCCCGCGTGGTGGGCCTGACCGCGATCACCCTGCTCACCGGGGTCACCGTCGCCGCCTGCGGCCCCATCGCGTTCGTCGGCCTGATCGTCCCCCACCTGGCCCGCGGGATCGTCGGCGCCGACCACCGGTGGCTGCTGCCCTACTCCGCCCTCATGGGCGCGATCCTGCTGCTGGCCGCCGACGTATTGGGCCGCTTCCTGGCACCCCCCGGCGAACTCCAGGTCGGCATCGTGCTCGCCCTGGTCGGGGCGCCCTTCTTCATCTACATCGTCCGCCGCCGGAGACTGCTCGCGCTATGACACCCCTCGCCCCCGAACGCCCGGCGCCGACGGTGCGCGACCGGCTGCGCCGCAGCCGCCCCGCCCTGCGCCTGGGCCCCGTCGCGCTGCGGCTGCGCCCCCGCCTGATCGCCGTGTGCCTGGCGACCCTGGCCGCCCTGGTCGTCCTGCTCGCCCTCAACCTCTCCCTGGGACAGACCCCGCTGACCCCCGCCCAGGTGTGGGCGCACGTCATCGGCACCGACTACGAGCACTACTTCACGGTGTGGCGGGTGCGGATGCCGCGCGTGGTCGTGGGCATGCTCGCCGGGGCCGCCCTGGCCGCCGCCGGGGCCGTCACCCAGACCATCATGCGCAATCCCCTGGCCAGCCCCGACCTGCTCGGCGTCACCCACGGGGCCAGTGCGGGCGTGGTCGCCGTCCTGGCGTTCGGCGGCAGCTACGGCATCCTCGCCGGGGGCAGCGCCCTGTCCGCGCTGGGCGTGCCGGCCGTCGCCCTGATCGGCGGGCTGGCCGCCGGGGTGCTGTGCTACACCCTGGCCCGGCGGGGCGGCATCGACGGCTACCGGCTGCTGCTGGTGGGCGTGGGCATCTCCACCGTCCTGATGAACCTCACCCTGTGGCTGCTCACCCTGGGCGAGGTCACCGACACCGGCCGGGCCATGGTGTGGGTCGCCGGCAGCCTGAGCATGCGCACCTGGGAGAACGCCGCCCCGGTCGCCCTGGCCCTGGCGGTGCTGCTGCCGCTCGCCCTGGCCGCCTCGCGCACCCTGGACGCCCTGGCCTACGACGACGACGTGGCGCGCGGCCTGGGCGTGGACCTGGAGCGCGCCCGCACCGCCATGCTCGTCCTGGCGGTGCTGCTGGCCGCGTTCGGCACCTCCGCCGCCGGGCCGATCCTGTTCGTGTCCCTGGCCTGCCCGCAGATCGCCCTGCGCCTGGCCGGGCCCGGCACCTCCCGGCCGCCGGTGCTGCTGTCGGCGCTGGTCGGCGCCGCCCTGGTCAGCGGCGCCGACCTGCTGGCCCGCACCACCCTGGACAACATCCAGCTGCCGGTCGGCGTCGTCACCGGCTGCCTGGGCGCCCTCTACCTCATCTACCTGCTCGTCCGCGCCAACCGGAGGACCCAAGCGTGACCGCCCCGCACACCACCCGCACCGAGGGCGCGCCCTCCCACGCCCGGGCGCGGCTGAGCGCCCGCGGCCTGACCCTGGCCTACGACGACCGCGTCATCGTCGACGGCCTGGACGCCGACATCGTCGAGGGCACCATCACCTGCGTCATCGGACCCAACGGGTGCGGCAAGTCCACCATGCTGCGCGCCCTGGGGCGGCTGATGCGCCCCAAGGCCGGAGTGGTGGAACTGGACGGCCACGACATCCACCGCACCCCCACCCGCGAGGTCGCCCGGGTGCTGGGCGTGCTGCCCCAGCAGCCCACCGCCCCCGACGGGCTCACCGTCGCCGACCTGGTGGCCCGCGGCCGCCACCCGGCCCAGCGCTGGTACCGCCAGTGGTCCGGCGACGACCACGAGGCGGTCGCCCGGGCGCTGGAGCTGACCGGGCTGGCCGACCTGGCCGACAGCCCGCTGTCGGAGCTGTCCGGCGGCCAGCGCCAGCGCGCCTGGATCTCCATGGTCCTGGCCCAGGGCACCGACCTGCTGCTGCTGGACGAGCCCACCACGTTCCTGGACCTGGTCCACCAGGTGGACGTGCTCGACCTGGTGCGCGAACTGCACGACGAGGGCGGGCGCACCATCGTCATGGTCCTGCACGACCTCAACCTCGCCGCCCGCTACGCCGACACCATCATCGCGATGCGCGACGGGCGGGTGCTGGCCAGCGGGAGCCCTGCCGACGTGCTCACCCCCGCCCTGCTGCGCGAGGCGTTCGGGCTGGAGGCCGTCGTGGTGGAGGACCCCGTCACCGGCGGCCCCATGGTCGTCCCGGTCGGCCGCAGCAAGGAGAAGGCATAGGGGAGGCGGGCTCCGGGCAGGGGCGGGGAGAGGACCGGGAAGGGCCCCGGGCGTGGAGCCTGGACCCGGCGGTCCGCGGTGGTGGATCATCGCGGACAAGGGCCGACTGTGGGTGTTCACCAAGTCGCGAAAAGTGATCAACTCAGGGATGTGCCGGAGTTGTAAGGGCGTTCACCTCGGTTTCACCCGTGCGTGTGGAACCTCGGCCAAGGTCGAGAGCGACCGGTGGGACGACCCCGCCTGCCGCGACCCCGCTCGGCATCGCCCCTGCCCCGTACCAGGGTGGAGCCGCCCGGGGGAAGTCACGATCCCCAAGGAGAAGGTGTGCCCGAATCCGCGCCCCGCCGTCGCTCGCTGCCGCTCATCGGCATGGTCGGGGGAGGTCGTTCCCGCAGGACCTGCGAGCTGCGCTGCGGCGATGCCTGTTTCCACCCCGCCCCCAACACCAGTGACAACCCCTACTTCGGTGACATCTTCGCCAAGGCCCTCTCCCGCCGCTCGGTGCTGAGCGCCGCCGTGGTCGGCGCCGGAGCCGGCGCCCTGGGCGTGGCCGCCCCCGCGATGGCCGACCCCGACCGCGGCCCGGGCCGCCCCAAGCCCGCCCCCCGCCCCACCTTCAAGAACGTCCCCGCCAACACCGACGACAAGATCACCGTGCCCGAGGGCTACGACCACCACGTGATCATCCGCTGGGGCGACCCCGTCGTGCCCGGCGCCCCCGCGTTCGACATCGAGAACCAGACCGCCGAGGCCCAGGCCCAGCAGTTCGGCTACAACTGCGACTACGTCGGCTTCCACCAGATCGACGCGGACCGCGGCCTGCTGTGGGTCAACCACGAGTACACCAACGAGAACATCATGTTCCGCGGGTACACCAACGGCAACGAGGCCGACCTGGAGCAGATCCGGGTGGCCATCGCCGCGCACGGCGGCTCCATCGTCGAGCTCACGCGCGAGGGCGGAACGGGCAAGTGGGTCCTGGCCGGCGGCGAGCGGCGCTACAACCGGCGCGTCACCGGCAACAGCCCCACCGTCCTCACCGGCCCCGTCGCCGGGCACGACCTGGTCAAGACCGCCGAGGACCCCACCGGCCGCGAGGTCAAGGGCATCCTCAACAACTGCGCGGGCGGCATGACCCCCTGGGGCACCTTCCTCACCGCCGAGGAGAACTTCAACCAGTACTTCGTCGGCGGCGACGGCGTGCCCGCGGCCGACAAGCCCGCCCTGAACCGCTACGGCATCCCCACCAGCGGGAACACCTACGGCGGCCGCCGGTTCGACCGCGCCGAGGAGCGGTTCGACCTGGCCCTGCACCCCAACGAGGCCAACCGGTTCGGGTGGATCGTCGAGGTGGACCCCTTCGACCCCGACTTCGTGCCCGCCAAGCGCACCATGCTCGGCCGGTTCAAGCACGAGGGCGCCACCATCCAGGTGGCCAAGGACGGCCGCGTCGCCGCCTACATGGGCGACGACGAGCGCTTCGACTACATCTACAAGTTCGTCAGCGCCAAGAAGTACCGCGAGGGCGACACCGCCCACAACCTCACCCTGCTGGACACCGGCACGCTCTACGTCGCCCGCCTCACCGGCAACAGCCCGGAGGAGGAGATCGACGGCAGCGGCACCCTGCCCTCCGACGGCGAGTTCGACGGGTACGGCGACTGGATCCCGCTGGCCACCGACACCGAGAGCTTCGTCGGCGGGTTCACCGTCGCCGAGGTGCTGGTCCACACCCGCCTGGCCGCCGACGCCGTGGGCGCCACCAAGATGGACCGGCCCGAGGACGTCGAGCCCAGCCCCGTCACCGGCAAGGTCTACGTCGCGCTGACCAACAACACCGCTCGCGAGCCCGGCCAGGCCGACGAGCCCAACCCGCGCGGCCCCAACAAGCACGGCCACATCCTGGAGATCATCGAGCACAACGGCGACTCCGCCGCCGAGGCCTTCTCCTGGAACGTGCCCCTGGTGTGCGGCGACCCCGAGGACGAGGACACCTACTACGCGGGCTACGACAAGTCGAAGGTCGTGGCGATCTCCGCGCCCGACAACGTCGCCTTCGACAAGGACGGCAACCTGTGGATCTCCACCGACGGCCAGCCCGGCACGCTGGGGATCAACGACGCGCTGCACGTCATGCCGGTCGAGGGCCGCTTCCGCGGTGAGCTCAAGACCTTCGCCACCGTCCCGGCGGACGCCGAGGCGTGCGGGCCGCTGATCACCGAGGACAACAAGACGGTGTTCCTGGCCCCGCAGCACCCCGGTGAGAACGGCACCTTCGAGGCGCCCACCAGCGTGTGGCCCGACGGCGACTTCCCGCGCCCGTCGGTGGTCTGCATCTGGCACAAGGGCGGCCGCGACGTCGGTCAGTGACCGACACCCCTGAACACCGGTCCCGGGACTCCATCGTGGGGGAGCCCCGGGACCGGTTCGTGTGCGGGGGTTCCGGGGCCGGTTCTTGTCCGGGGGCTCCGGGGCCGGTTCTTGTCCGGGGGCTCCGGGGCCGCCGGGGGAGCCAGGGGAGCTAGAGGTCCTTGCCGAAGCACAGCGACGAGGGCGAGTCGGCGTAGGCGCCGAACGGCTCCACGGGGGTGTAACCGGACTTGGTGTAGAAGCGCACCGCGTCGGGCTGGCGGTCGCCGGTCTCCAGCCGGAGTCGCTTCCAGCCCCGGCCGCCCGCCCACTCCTCCAGGGCGGCCAGCAGCAGCGCGGCCGCACCCGAGCCCCGGTGTTCGGGCAGCACGTACATCCGCTTGACCTCGCCGCCCTCGTCCGGCCCCAGGTCGCGCAGCCCGCCGCAGGCCACGGCGGTGCCGTCGGCGGTCCGGGCCAGGGCGAACACGGCGATGTCGGACGCGGACGGGGGTGTGCCCGGCTCGGAGTCGGGGGTGCCGTACCTTTCGGCGATCTCGGTGCGCTGGCCGGCCCGCAGGGCGGCGGCGTCGGGGTCGTCCCAGGTCACGAAGTCGATCTGCATGGCCGTACGCTAGCCCCGGCGTGTTACGCGCCCGTTTCCCCCGGCACACCGGCACCGGCGCCCGCTCCTGTGCCGGCGCCCGCTCCTGTGCCGGCACCCGCTCCTGTACCGGCACCCGCTCCCGTACCGGCACCCGTTCCCGTACCGGCGCCCGCATCCGCGCCGGCCGCGTGCTCCGCGGTGTCGGTGAGGGCTTCGCGCACCGGCCGGAACTTGGACTCGGTCTCGGCGATCTCCGCCTCCGCCTCCGACCCGGCCACGATCCCGCACCCCGCGAACAGCCGGGCCGTCGCCCCGTCCACGTGCGCGCTGCGCAGGGCGATGCCCCACTCGGCGTTGCCCGCGCCGTCCACCCAGCCGACCGGGCCCGCGTAGCCGCCGCGGTCCATGCCCTCCACCTCGTCGATCAGCCGCATCGCCGTGGGGGTCGGGGTACCGCCCACGGCGGCCGTCGGGTGCAGGGCGGCCACCGCGTCCAGCGCCGACACCCCCGGCCGCAGCCGGGCCTGCGCGCGGGTGGCCAGGTGCTGGACGTTGGCCAGCCGCAGCAGGTGCGGCCAGGCCGGGACCGCCAGCTCCTCGGCCAGGGGGGCCAGCGCGTCGCGCAGGGAGTCCACCGCCAGGCCATGCTCCTCCACGTCCTTGGCCGAGGACATCAGCTCCTCCGCCAGGCGCCGGTCGGCCGCCTCGTCGGCGCCGCGCGGGCGGGTGCCCGCCAGCACCAGGGAGGTCAGGTCCGGGCCCTCCCGGCGCAGCAGCAGCTCGGGGGTGGCGCCGATCATGCCCGCCACCGAGAACGTGAAGCACTGCGGGTAGCGGGCGTGCAGCCGCTCCAGCACGGTGCGCACGTCGATGGGGGCGTCGGCCCGGGCGATGAGGTCGCGGGCCAGCACCGCCTTGTCGAGCTCCCCGGCGCGGATGCGCGCGACGGTGGCGGCGACTACCTCGCCCCACTCCCCGGCGGTGCGCTCGCCCGTGCTCCAGGTCAGCGGGCCGACCGGACGCGGGGCGGGGGCCGGGTACAGCAGCTCCTCGGGGTGGACGCCGGGTTCGTCGGTGACCGTGGTCAGCCACGCCCGGTCGCCGCGGCGGCCCAGCAGGACGCGGGGGACCACCATCGTGGAGCCCGCGGAGGTGGGCGAGAACGTGAACGTGCCGAAGGCCACGACACCGGTGCCCGGCAGGCCGATCCCGTCCTCCACCTCCGACTGCTCCAGCACGCCGTTGAGCCAGCGGGCGGCCTCGGTGAACCGGGTGGTGTCGGTGGGCTCGGTGCCCGCCGGCTCGGCGGCCAGGCTCCAGTGGGCGGCCCGTCCCCAGCCGACCAGTGCGTTGTCGCCGGTCAGCCACGCCAGCGGGGCCCCGGCGGGCAGACGGCGCACCAGGGAGTCGGCGCCGCCGCGCAGCGGAACGGTCCGAACGAAGAGTTTGGGTGGGCACACAGCGGCGTTCACGTCACCCGAGTCTAGGACTCCCGATGTGCCCGCCGACCCGGGGCGGGGGAGGTCGGAGGGGGAGGTCAAGGCCCCCGGCGGGGGGCGGGGCGCGGCGGGGCGACGGTTTCCGTACCCGGGACCGGGGAAACCGTGGGGATTCCGGGGGCTGCGTTGACCTGCGGAGATGTTCCCGAACTCGGGCTTGTGCGAGGTTGTCCACAGATTGGCTGAATCGTGTCTGAAAATTGACATTGTCCTCTACTCTGGTCCACGGCACGGTGCCCCGGGGACGGGCGCCGCCCACCGGTTCCAGAGGAGACGTTGCTTTGAAGGGTTCTGTGGCACGGACCGTGACCGCACCGCGCGCCGCGCGGTGGGCGGCCATGGCCGCCGCGTCCACCGTCCTGCTCGCCGGATGCGCCGCCGGCGTCCCGGGGGGAGTGCTCGGCGACGGCGCCAGCGGCAGCCGCAACGGCGACAGCGCCGACGGGGGCAGTGCCGACGGCGGCGTCGGCGGCGGTGGTGGCGGTGGTGGAGCGGGCGGGGCAGACGGGGCAGGCGGCACCGTCCGGGCCGCGGACGCGCTGTGCGCCGCCGACTCCGACCGGCAGATGCGCGGCGCCTGGCTCACCACCGTGCGCAACATCGACTGGCCCTCCGAGCCCGGCCTGTCCGCCGACGAGCAGAAGGCCGAGCTGGACGCCTACCTCGACGACGCCGTCGCCATGGGCCTCAACGCCGTGTTCCTGCACGTGCGCCCCACCGCCGACGCCGTGTACGCCTCCGACAAGGAGCCCTGGGCCCGCTACCTCACCGGCGAGCAGGGCGGCGACCCCGGGTACGACCCGCTGGAGTACGCCGTGGCGCGGGCGCACGAACGCGGCCTGGAGATGCACGCCTGGTTCAACCCCTACCGGGTGGGATTGCAGGACCCCGACATCGAGAACCTGGTGGACGACCACCCCGTCAAGAAGAATCCTGAGTGGCTGGTGGACTACGGCACCGAGGCCTACGTCGACCCCGGCAACCCCGAGGTCCGGGAGTGGGTCACCGGCGTGATCATGGACGTGGTCGAGCGCTACGACATCGACGGCGTCCACTTCGACGACTTCTTCTACCCCTACCCCAAGGACGGCGAGGAGTTCGACGACGACGCCTCGTGGGAGGCGCACGGCGGCGACTTCGACGACCGCGGCGACTGGCGGCGCGACAACGTCGACCAGCTCATGCGCGACGTGCACGGCGCCATCCAGGAGACCAAGCCGTGGGTGAGCTTCGGCGTCTCCCCGTTCGGCATCTGGCGCAACCAGAGCACCGACCCCAGCGGGTCGCCCAGCTCGGGGCTGCAGTCCTACGACGCCCAGTACGCCGACACCCGCACCTGGATCCGGGAGGGCACCGTCGACTACGTCGCACCCCAGCTGTACTGGGAGCGCGGCTTCGGCACCGCCGACTACGAGGCGCTCACCGACTGGTGGGCGGACGAGGTCGCCGGCAGTGGTGTGGAGCTGTACATCGGCCAGGCCGCCTACCGCCTGGGGGAGAGCGGGTGGACCTCCGACGACGCCCTGTCCACTCAGCTCGACTACTCCGGTGAGCTGGAGGAGGTCGGCGGCGACGTCTACTTCTCCATCAAGAGCCTGCGCCAGAACCGGGACGCGGTGGAGCATTTGCTCGGCGGCCACTACGCCGACCCGGCGCTGCCGCCGCGCACCGACTCCGGCGAGGAGGAGGCGCGGGTGGGCGCGGTGGCCGGGGTGTCGGCCAGCGCCGGTGAGGACGGGGATGGGGTCGAGGGCGGGGTCGAGGTGACCTGGGAGGCCGCCGAGGGCGCCCGCTTCTACGCCGTGTACCGGCTGCCCGCCGAGGTGGCCGAGGCCGGGGACGAGACGGTGTGCGAGGCGCTCACCCCGGCCAACCTCGTCGGCGTGACCGGCGGCACCGCGTTCGACGACACCGGTGCGGGGGACGACGTGGTGTACGCGGTCACCGCCCTGGACGACTACCGCGCCCAGGGGCCGCTCGGCGGGGTCGCCGACCCGCGCGGGTGACCGGGGGCGGTTGACTGGGAGCGGGTGACTGGGACCGGGTGACCGGGGGTGGTTGACCGGGATCGGGTGACTGGGAGCGGGTGACCGGGGGTGGTTGACCGGGACCGGCCGCGGCCCCGGGCCCCTTGGGGCCGGGGGCTGTGGTGCGTTGCTGACATAGTCGCTTCTCGCGTACCGGAACGAACATCCCCTGCCCCGGGTGGAACCGGGTGGAAAGCGACGACGTGGAACCCTGCTCGCCTCGGACCCCGAACGCATCGGTCGTTACCTGCTCACCGAACGCCTGGGCGCGGGCGGGATGGGGCGGGTGTACCTGGCCCGTACCCCGTCCGGCCGCCAGGTCGTGGTCAAGGTGATCCGCCCCGAGTACGTGAAGGACGACGAGTTCCGGGCCCGGTTCGTGCGCGAGGCCTAGGCGGCCCGCCGGGTGGGCGGTCTTCTGCGGCCGTCACCCCCTTGGGGTCGGGAAGGCGATCGGGGCGGGGGTCTCACCCCCTGTGGTCGGGGAGGGCGGTGGGGGCGGGGGTTACCCCGTCTGTGGTTGGGCTTTCAAGCGAGGTCTGTGCAACCGCGGGTTTGCAGTCGGGGCGTCTTTCCGTGGACCTGTGTGGTCGGGGGTGTGTGCTGTGCCCCGACCCGTCCCCTGGAAACACCCCCACCACCGGGGACGTGCGGGAGACGCGTACGTCTTTTTGGTCTGCCGGGCGTCGTACCGTGGGGACGGCTCCGCGCCCAGCCCGGGTCTGTACGTTCCCAAGGGGTGCCCCGTGGAGACCAACGCGACCGAGAGCGGTCTCCGCACACCGCCCTCCGCAGATGGCGGGGGTTTTGGAAACCTGCTCTTGCTGTCTCACCCCCGGCACACCGGGCCGAGTCCCGCTCTACCGACACCCCCTGGGGTCGGGGCGGGAGGCCTCGTGCGGCCGTCACCCTCTGCGGCGGGGGAGGCACAGCGCACTCCGGCTGGGGCTAAGGCCCCGGGTAGGTGACCGGGCTGTGGTTGAGGTCCCAGGCGGGTGGGAAACCCCCTGGGGTGGGGTGGTCAGGGAGGTGGTCGGGCTGGGGCCCCGGGTAGGTGGGAAACCCCCTGGGGGCGGGGAGAGGAAGCCTCCTGCCGCCCTAGGAGGTGTGGGTGATCGGCTTCGTGCTCCTGTTCTTCCCCCTGGGGATCGTCCTGATGGTGTTCTTCCAATGACGCGCTGAAGGTCCGACCCGTGCTCGTTCCGGCACCACCGCCGCCTCGAACGGAAGGCGACGACGTGGAACCCCTGTTCACCGCGGACCCCGAACGTATCCGCCGTTTGGATGATCATCTGACAAGTGCGGCCGTTCGGCGGAGAGAAAGTTATGATCCACTAGCCATAAAGGGCTAACGCCCTCGCAACTGCGAGCGGTAGATTCCTCCCATGCCCACCTTCCAGATCAGCGAGGCCGCCGAGCTGCTCGGCGTCAGCGCCGACACCGTGCGCCGCTGGGTCGACTCCGGACGCCTCAACGCCACCCGCGACACGTCCGGTCGCCGCCTCCTCGACGGGGCCGACCTGGCCGCCTTCATGCGCGAGGGGTCCCACCAGGACCCCGACCGCCACCGTTCCTCCGCGCGCAACCGCTTCCGCGGACTGGTCACCGGGATCGTCCGCGACACCGTCATGGCGCAGGTGGAGATCCAGGCGGGACCGCACCGCATCGTCTCGCTGATGAGCCGCGAGGCCGCCGACGAGCTCGGCCTGGAGGTGGGCACCATCGCCACGGGCGTGGTCAAGTCCACGAACGTGATCGTCGAAACGACCGGAGAACACCATGCGTGACATCCCCCTGCGTCTGGCCGCGGCCCTGGCCGCCGCGACGCTGGCCCTCACCGCCTGCGCGGCCGAGGACACCGGCCCCGAACCGGGGGAGGAGGCCACCACCGGGGAGGAGCTCACCGGAGAGCTCACCGTCTTCGCCGCCGCCTCCCTCACCGACGTCTTCGAGGATCTGGCCGAGGAGTTCCAGGCGCAGCACCCCGGGGTGGAGGTCGTCTTCAACTTCGCGGGCAGCAGCGAGCTCGCCGCCCAGATCAACTCGGGCGCCCCCGCCGACGTGTTCGCCGCCGCCAACACCTCCACCATGGGCCAGGTCGTCGAGGGGGAGGGCCTCGCCGAGGACTGGGCCGGCGAGCACGGTGCGGACGGTGCGGTCTTCGCGACCAACACCCTCCAGATCGCCGTGCCCGCCGACAACCCCGCCGACATCGAGGACCTCGACGACCTGGCGGAGGACGGTGTCTCCGTCGCGTTCTGCGCCGAGGAGGTCCCCTGCGGCTCGGCCACGGTGACCGCCCTGGACGCCGCCGGGCTCGACATCACCCCCGTCACCTACGAGGAGGACGTCCGCGCTGTCCTCACCAAGGTCGAACTGGGCGAGGTCGACGCCGGCCTCGTCTACCAGACCGACGTGATCGCCGCCGGGGAGACCGTCACCGGCATCTCCTTCCCCGAGGCCGACGAGGCCGTCAACGACTACCCGATCGCCCTGCTGGCCAACGCGCCCGCCGCTGAGTTGGGTGACGCCTGGATCGACTTCGTGCTGTCCGAGACCGGCACCGCGGCTCTCACAGAGGCGGGGTTCGGCACCCCGTGACCCGCAGTTCCGTACGGACCGGGCCCGCGCTGCGGGCCCGGTCCGGGCGTCCGCCCTGGCCGCTCGTCCTGCCCGCCCTGGTGGCCATTGCTTTTCTTGTTCTGCCCCTGCTCGGCCTCATCGTGCGCGCACCCTGGTCCGACATGGGCCGTCGGGTCACCGAACCCGACGTGCTGGCCGCGCTATGGCTGTCGCTGTCCACCGCCACCGTCACCACCGCCCTGTGCCTGGTCTTCGGGGTGCCGCTGGCCTGGCTGCTGGCCCGCACCGAGTTCCCCGGGCGGCGGTTCGTGCGCGCCCTGGTCACCGTGCCCCTGGTCATCCCGCCCGTGGTCGGCGGTGTGGCGCTGCTGCTCGTGCTCGGACGCAACGGCCTGGTCGGGCAGTACCTGAACGCGTGGTTCGGGATCACCATCCCCTTCACCTCCGTGGCCGTGGTGCTGGCCCAGACCTTCGTCGCCATGCCGTTCCTGGTGATCAGCGTGGAGGGCGCCCTGCGCGGGGCCGACCGCCGCTACGAGGAGGCCGCCGCGACCCTGGGCGCCGGGCGGGTCACCGTGTTCACCCGCGTCACCCTGCCCATGGTGCTGCCCGGCATCGGCGCCGGGGCCATCCTGTGCTGGGCCCGCGCCCTGGGCGAGTTCGGCGCCACCATCACCTTCGCCGGGAACTTCCCCGGCACCACCCAGACCATGCCGCTGGCCGTCTACATGGCCATGCAGCGCGACCCCGAGGCCGCGATCGTGCTCAGCCTCGTGCTGCTGCTGGTGTCCCTGGCCGTGCTGGCCACCCTGCGCGAGAAATGGGTGAACACCGCATGAGCGTGCTCTCCGCGGACCTGCGGCTGAGCCGCGGCGAATTCGACCTGGACGTTGCCCTGTCCGTGGCCGCCGGGGAGGTGCTGGCCCTGCTCGGCCCCAACGGGGCCGGCAAGTCCTCGGCGCTGCGCGCCCTGGCCGGGCTGCTCCCGCTCACCGCCGGGCACGTGCGGGTGGACGGGGACGACCACACGCGCACGCCCGTGGAGCGGCGGCCCATCGGCATGGTGTTCCAGGACTACCTGCTGTTCCAGCACATGAGCGCGCTGGACAACGTCGCGTTCGGGCCGCGCTGCCACGGTGAGTCCAAGGCCGACGCCCGCGCCCGCGCCGCCGAACTGCTCGACCACATGGACCTGGCCGGGTACACCCGCGCCCGGCCCCGGAACCTGTCCGGCGGGCAGGCCCAGCGGGTGGCGCTGGCCCGCGCGCTGGCGGTGCGCCCGCGCCTGCTGCTGCTCGACGAACCCATGGCCGCCCTGGACGTGAGCACCCGCCTGCACGTGCGGGGACGGCTGCGCCGCCTGCTGGAGGAGTTCGACGGGGCGACGGTGCTGGTCACCCACGACCCGCTGGACGCCATGGTGCTGGCCGACCGCATCGCCGTCGTCGAAGACGGCCGGGTGGTCCAGGAGGGCGCGCCCGCCGAGGTGGCCCGCCGCCCCCGCACCCCCTACGTGGCGCGGCTGGTGGGGCTCAACCTGTTCCGCGGCCGGGCCGACGGCACCGCGGTGTTCCTGGACGGCGGGGCGGTCGTGGAGGTGCACGAGGCGCACCACGGGCCCGCGCTCGTGGCGTTCCCGCCCCGGGCCGTCGCCCTGTACCGGCGGCGCCCCGACGGCAGCCCGCGCAACCTGTGGGAGCTGACCGTCGACGGGGTGGAGCGGTTCGGCGACCAGGTGCGGGTGCACCTGACCGGAGCGCTCGACCTGGCCGCCGACATCAGCCCGGCCGCCCTGGCCGAGCTGGGGCTGGTCCGCGGTGACACCGTCTGGGCCGGGGTCAAGGCCGCCGAGGCCGAGTGCTACCCCGGATGACCGCTCGCTGAGACGTTCTTCCCACCTGTCGGGACGCCGCACGGCGGTGACCTGCGGGGGCCGCAGATGGCCGGGAAAACCCGCGGAACCCGGGATATCCCCGCGCTTCGCGGGGGAGACTGTAGGACACCCGGTGGCGACAGTAGTCCTTCCCCCGGCCGCTGAAGGAGGGTGCCATGTCCCTGAGAGAGCACGAGCGGAGAATCCTCGAAGAGATCGAGCGGCGGCTCAGCGAAGAGGAACCGGAGCTCGCCGAGCGCCTGGACTCCTTTGGGGACCCCGACGCGCCCGCCGACCCCGGCCTGAGCGGCTGGAAGCCCTGGGTGGCCTGCGGCCTGATCGCCGCCGTCACCGCCGGGCTGCTGGTCCTGCTGTTCGTCCTCACACCCGGCGCGCCCCAGCCCGCCGAGCAGCCGTCCGCGCCCGCGCAGACGGTCCAGCCCGCCGACGAGAGCCGGTAGACGGCGGGCGACCCGACCGGGGCCGCCCGCCGTCCGCGCGTCACAGCGCGTTCGTGAACTTCGCGGCGATCGGACCGGCGACGGACGAACCGCCACCGCCGCCCTCCACCACCACGGCGAACGCGACGTCGCCCTTGAAGCCGACCATCCACGCGTGGCTGGGCAGCTCCTCGCCCTCCTCGGCCGTGCCGAACTCGGCCGTGCCCGTCTTGCCGTACACCTCGCCCTGGAAGGGCAGGTCCTTGGCGGTGCCCTCGGTGATCACCGCGCGCATCATCGTGCGCAGCGCCTCCGCGTTGGGGATCGGACGGGGCTCGGGCAGGTCCCCGGCGGCCGGCTCGGTCACCAGCAGCGGGGGCCGCCAGTTGCCGTCGGCGACCGCGGCCGGGACCGTGGCCATGTGCAGCGGCGAGGTCTCGACCTGGCCCTGGCCGATCGCCTGGGCGCCCAGCATGACGGCGCCCTCGGAGAGCGGGTAGACCGGCTCGAACGTCGGGACGCCGATGTCCAGCGGGGCGTTCATGCCGAACAGCTCGGCGCTGGCCAGCAGGGCGTTCCCGTCGATGTTGTCGACCGAGGCCCGGACCAGCGCGGTGTTGCAGGAGGTGGCGAACGCCTGGGTCATCGACTGCGCGCCGTACTCGGCACCGCCCGCGTTCGTGAACTCCCAGCCGCCCGGGTTGTACTCCTTGGGGCAGTCGAACGGGCTGTCCAGGGTCATGCCGTCGTCCAGCAGCGCGTTGTAGGTGATGACCTTGAACGTCGAACCGGGCGGGTAGCGGCCCTCGAACGCGCGGTTGAAGCCGCCGGGGACGTTCACCGCCGCGAGGATCTCACCGGTGGACGGCCGGATCGCCACCATGCCCGACTCCTCGGGGGCGTTGATGATGGCGCTGGCGGCGGCGTTCTGCACCGCCATGTCGATGCTGGTGACCACGTTCTCGCCGGGGGCGCCGTCCAGGCTGGCGACCGTGTTCTCCTCGGTCGCCTCCACGGCGTCGGCCTCGGTGCCGGAGTCCACCATGACGATGGTGGTGGCGGCCTGCCCGGCCAGCCGCTCCTCGTAGGTGCGCTGGAGCCCGGTGGCGCCGACGGTGTCGCCGACCCGGTAGGCGGGGCCCAGCCGCTCGACGTCCTCCTCGGTGGCCTCGCCCATCGTGCCGACGAGCATCTGCAGCGACCCGGTGATGCTCGGGTCGTCCAGGCGGGTGCCGTCGGCGGCGTGGATCTGGCCACGCTCGCCCCACACCGCGGTGCGGGCAAGGGTCTGGCCCTCGGTCAGGCCGGGGAAGGCGACCTCGGGGGAGAAGTCGACCAGCCACTCGCCGTCCTGGCGGACCAGGGGGAGCTCGCCCTCCCAGCCCCAGTCGCCGGCGTTGGACAGGCCGACGGACACCTCGTAGGTGGCGGTGCCTGTGTCGCCGTCGGTGGTGGGCTCGCCGACGGTGACGTCGACGTTCTCCACCCCGATGCCGGTGGCGATGCCGCCGAGGACCTCGGCGGGGTCGCCGCCGGTGGTGACGGCGGCCATGGCCTCGTAGTCCTGCGCCTCCCAGGCGGCCGCGTACGCGGTGGTGGCCTCATCGGCCTGGGGCAGGTTGAGCACGTACCAGGAGACGCCGCCGCCGATCAGCGCCAGCACCACCACGGCGGCGATGCCGCCGAAGAGCAGCCCGCGCCGGGACTTGCGCGCCAGCGGCTCGGGCCGCTCCGGCTCCGGCACGGCGGTGTTGCCGTTGTAGAGGTACTCGAAGCCCTCGCGCCGGGGCTCGTCCTGCGGCTCGCCGTCCCAGTCGTCCCAGTCGTCACGCGGCCCGCCGGGCCCCTGCGGCGGCGGCCCGCCGCGGCCCCCCGCCGCAGGGGGCCGGTCGCCCCACATCGGCGCCTCGTCCTGCCCGGCGTCGCTCCACGCCCCACCGGCCTGTTGCGGCCCGCTGTCGGTGTCGTCCCACGAGTCGCCGGCTCCGCGCCCGTCACGGGACTGGTCGCCCCACATCGGCGCGTCGCCCTGCTGGGTCTCGCCGGGCCGGCCGCCCCAGGTGTCACCCGCTCCACGCCCGTCGCGGGGCTGGTCGCCCCACGCGGGCGCTTCGTCGCCGGGGGTGCCCCATGTGGCGCCGGTCGGCTGGGGGCCGCTGTGCGCGCCCCGCGCGGGCTCGTCACCGGAGTCACCCCAGGTGGCCCCGGTCTGCTCGCCCCAGGAGTCGCCTTGGCCGCTGTCGCCCCAGGTGTCGCCTGTTCCGCGCGCGTCGCGGGGCTGGTCGCCCCACGCGGGTGCGTCGTCCTGGCCGGATTCGCTCCATGCCGCGGTGGTCTGCTCCGGGTCACCGCCCCAGGCGGCGCTGGTCGGCTGTGGTCCGCTGTTGGTGCTGTCCCAGGTGTCGCCGTGGTCGCTGTTGCCCCAGGTGTCACCGGAACCACGTGTGTCGCTGGGCTGCGCGCCCCACGCCGAGGCAGCGTCGCCGCTGCCGGGGGTGCCCTGCCGCGGTCCACTGTGCGCGCCCCGTGTGGGCACGTCGTCGGCGTCGCCCCATGCGGCGGTGGTCTGCTCCGGGGCGTCGCCACCCCAGGCGGTGCCGCCTGCGTCGGAGCCGCTGCCGCGGTGGGCGCCGCCGGTCTGCTCACCCCATGCGGGTGCGTCGTCCTGGCCGGAGTCGTTCCATGCCGCGGTGGTCTGCTCCGGGTCGCCGCTCCAGGCGGCGCTGGTCGGCTGGGGTCCGCTGTTGGTGGTGTCCCAGGAGTCGCCCTGGCCACTGCCGCCCCAAGCGGGTGCGTTGTCGGCGTCGCCGGAGGAACCCCAGGCCGTGGCGCTCTGCTGGGGTCCGCTGTGCGCACCCCATGAGGGCGCATCGTCGCCGCTGCCGGGGGTGTCCCAGGCGGCGGGCTGCTGCGGGTCGCCGTGCGTGCCTCGGGTGCCGGGGGCATCGACGTTCGGCGGGGTGCTGCCCGGCTGGTCGCTCCAGGCGGCACTGGTCGGCTGGGGCCCGCTGTTGGTGGTGTCCCAGGAACCGCCCTGGTCGCTGCCACCCCAGGCGTCACCGGAACCGCGTGTGCCACCGGGCTGGTCGCCCCAGGCGGGCGCGTCGTCAGTGTCGTCGGGGGTGCCCCATGCGGCGGTGGTCCGCTCGCTGTGGGCGCCACCAGGCTGGTCGCTCCAGGTGGTGCTGGTCGGTTGGGGCCCGCTATTGGTGCTGTCCCAGGCGTCACCGGAACCACGCGTGCCGCCGGTCTGCTCACCCCATGCGGGGGCATCGTCGCCACTGCCGGGGGTGCTACCCCAGGAGGTGCCGGTCTGCGGCGGTTCGCCGTGCGCACCGCGGCCGCTGCCAGCACTGGTTCCCTGCGGGGTGTCGCCGGGCTGGTCGCTCCAGGCGGCACTGGTCGGCTGCGGTCCGCTGTTAGCGCTGTCCCAGGTGTCACCCTGGTCATTGCCACCCCAGGCGTCACCGGAGCCACGTGCGTCGCCGGGCTGCTCATCCCATGCGGCGGTGGTCTGCTCGGCGCCGCGTCGGTGGGAGCCGGGGGTGTCGGCCGGGTCGGGGTCGGCGGACTGCTTGTCCGTCGAGAACCAGCCGGAGCCGGGCTCCTCGGCCGGCTTCTCCGGGGTCTCCCAGTCCCTCCAGGTGTCCGTGGGAGGGGTCTCGTCGGGGCGCGGGGACGCCCACTCGCCGGTGGGCCCCTGGGCGGCCGGGTAGGGGGTGTCCCAGCTCTCGGGACGGTCGGACGCACCACTGGCGGCCGCCCCGCCCGCGGCCGGGGGCCGCTGCGGAATGCGATAGGGGTTCTCCGGGCGAACTCCTCGGGTCGGGGTGTCGCCCGACTCCTCGGGCGGCCCGGAGGAATCCGGTTGCCGGGGGGACCGTTCGTCCACGCCTGACCGTCCTTCGTCGTTTTTCGGGGAGAATACCAAGATGCCCCGCTCCCACCTCAGTGGGAGCGGGGCATGAGGCTGATGGTCGGCATGGCGGTCGCCTCTCGGCGCGGGGCACAACGGGGCTCCGGACCGTACGGTCTCCCCTGGCGGGGGCCGTACGCGGTATTCCGCGAAGGCAATAGTTGAGGCCCGGGGGACACTTGCTACCACACCGACCAACAGTGACTCTAACCCATGGAACCGGGCCGTTGTTCCATGTTCCTCCGGCGAGTCGCATGTGCAATCTCACGGTGGAAACCACCGCCCGGAGGGGAATAGGAGGTGCCGGCCCCGCAGAGGGGCGCGGGGCCGGCCGGGACGTTCGCGCGGGGGTCAGCCCTGGCGCGCGACCGTGGTCTGTTCGTCGCGGGTGAGCAGCTTGAGGCGCTTGCGGCCGCGCTCGGCCCCCAGCTCCTCTTCGCGGGCCTCGATCCGCTGCCAGCCCTCCCAGGTCGTGTACTCCACGCCGCGCTCCTCCAGCAGGGCCCGGAACGCGACCGGGTCCGGCTCGGCGGCCGGGGTGAACGACTCGCGGTCGGAGACCAGGTTGGTGACGGTCTCCAGGGCGTCGCCCTTGGTGTGGCCGATCAGGCCCACCGGTCCGCGCTTGATCCACCCGGTGGCGTAGACGCCGGGGATGTGGTTCTCGTCCAGGTCCAGGACCCGGCCCTCGCGGTTGGGGACGACGCCGTTCTCCTCGTCGAAGGGCAGGTCGGCCAGGGGCGAGCCCAGGTAGCCGATGGCCCGGTAGACGGCCTGGACCTCGTGGTCCACGTACTCGCCGGTGCCCTTGACCCCGCCGTCGCCGGTGAGCTCCATGCGCTCGGTGCGGAAACCGGTGACCCGGTCCTCGCCGAGCACCGCCACCGGCGAGTGCAGGAAGTGCAGGTGCAGGCGGACGTCCTCACCGCGCGGGTCGCGCAGCGCCCAGTTCTGGAGCACCTTGACGTTGGTCTTGGTCTGGTTGGAGTCCTCGCAGGCCTGGAGGCTGCCCTCGTCCATCTCGAAGTCCTCGGGGTAGACGACGACCTCGACCCCGGGCTGCTTGTCGAGCTCGCGCAGCTCCATCGGGGTGGCCTTGCACTGGGCGATGCCGCGGCGGGCGAAGACGTGCACGTCGGTGATCTGCTTGCTGCGCAGGCCCTCGTACACGTTGTCGGTGATGTCGGTTTCGAGCAGGTCGTCGGCGTTCTTGGCGAGGATGCGGGCGACGTCGACGGCGACGTTGCCGGCGCCGATCACGGCGACGCTGGTGCCCTCGACGTGCCAGGACGGCGAGACGTCGGGGTGGGAGTCGTACCAGAAGACGAAGTCGGCGGCCCCGTGGCTGCCCGGCAGGTCGATGCCGGGGATGTCCAGGGGGCGGTCGCGGTCGCTGCCGGTGGAGAAGATGACCGCGTCGTAGTGCCTCTGCAGGTCCTCCAGCTTGAGGTCCCGGCCGTACTCGACGTTGCCGTAGAAGGTGATCTCGGGCTTGTCGAGGATCTTGTGCAGGGCCCCCTGGATCTGCTTGATCCGGGGGTGGTCCGGGGCGACGCCGTAGCGGACCAGGCCGTAGGGGGAGGGCAGCTTGTCGAGGATGTCGATGCTGACGGACGTGCCGCACGCGGACAGGGTCTCGTCCTTGGTGAGCAGGTCGGCGGCGTAGATGCCCGCCGGACCGGCACCAACGATTCCCACTCGCAGGGGTCGCGTCATCGCACAGCTCCAAGTCTTCGCGCCAGGGGTCGGACGCCATCTAAAGGTAAGGCTTGCCTAATCTATCCGGTGTTGGCACCGGTAATCCCCACTATACTGGTGGGGAATTCTGCCCCCGCCTCCGGGGTGCGGCCGTCGGCCCCGGGCGGCGTTCGCGCACCCCGGTGACCCGGCATCCCAGCTGGGGCGGGGGTCGCGGCGCGCCCGAAGGCCGCGCCCGGTGCCCCTCAATCAGGGGTCAACGCTCCGCCAAGGGCGAATCAGCCCCGAGCGTACTGTGGGGAAAGTCACCCGCGAGGGCCGCCCTGTCCCAGTTCGGCCTTGACCGAGGCCGCGTAGCGGGCCACCCGCTCCTGGCCGGACAGCTTGGCGATCGCCTCCATGATGGCGTCGGTGGCCTCTCTGCGGGGCTTGGCCCGGTCCGCCCGGCCCGCCCACGGGGACAGGTCCACGGGCTCGCCGAAGCGCACGCCCACCCGGTTGAACGAGGGGACCCGGCGCCCCGGCGGCAGGATCCGCTCGGTCCCGGCCAGCGCCACCGGCACCACCGGGACACCGGTCGTCAGCGCCAGCCAGGCCAGCCCGGTCTGCCCCTTGTACAGGCGGCCGTCGGGGGAGCGGGTGCCCTCGGGGAAGATCCCGAAGACCTCGCCGCGCTCCAGCACCTCCAGGCTGTTGTCCATGGCCTCCTGGGCGCTCTGGCCCGGGCGGCGGTCCACCGACAGCTGGCCGAGCCCGCGCAGCACCCGCGCGAACGTGCGCCGGGGCAGCGTGCCCTCGTCGAACAGCTCCTGCTTGGCGATGAACCGCACCGGCCGCGGGCAGGCGACGCCGATGAACAGCGGGTCGATGAGCGCCAGGTGGTTGGCGGCCAGGATCAGGCCGCCCGTGCGGGGCACGTGGTGGGCGCCCTCCGCCTTCACGGGCCACATCATGCGGGTCGCGGGCGCGACGACGGCCTTGGCCGCTCCGTACAGTGACACCATGAAGTGGACCCTTCTCCCTGCGTGATGCGAATCCGCGGTGGCCGGGGGGACTCCGCGGAACCGCCGCCACGTGCGTTCACCGACCTTATCGGGCCCGCGGAGCGGACCGGCGGGCCGAGGTGGGCCGACCGCGTCCGGGGGGTTCCGCGCGTGATCCCGGAACAGCAAGATGGTGGCGTGTGTCACACACGCTAGGCTCATGGTCTAGACCTCTGGCGCAGGTCGGGGGTCGTGCACCGGACGCGCTCGTGAAGCGAGGAAACAGCCATGTCCAAACCGGTCGACGTCAGCCACCAGATCACCGACGGGATGACCACTTGCCCCGGTCTCCCGGAGCCGCACATCACCGAGGCCTCGGCCGTCCAGGGCGTCGGGCACGGCGACGGCGGCAGGGTCACCATGGCCGGTGCCACCGGCACCTACATCGAGATGCCCGCCCACCGCTACCGCGACGGGGCCGACCTGGCCGACCTCGACCTGGACCGGGTGGCCGACCTGCCCGGCACGGTCGTCGACGCCGTCGGCGCCCGCCAGATCGGCCCGGAGGCGTTCACCGGCCTGGAGCTGCGCGGCCGGGCCGTGCTCATCCGCACCGGCTGGGACCGCCGCTGGCGCACCGAGGCCTACGGCGACCACGACCACCCCCACCTGACCGAGGCCGCGGCCAAGACCCTGGTCGAGGCCGGGGCCGTCCTGGTCGGCATCGACTCCGTGGGCGTGGACGACACCTCCCCGGCCGCGGAGGGGGCCCGCCCGGCCCAGGCGGTCCTGCTCGCCGCGGGCGTCCCGGTCGTCTCCCACCTGTGTCTGCTCGACGAGTTGCCCGCCGAGGGCTTCCGGTTCTTCGCCGTCCCCGCCAAGGTGCGCGGGCTGGCGGCCTTCCCCGTCCGCGCGTTCGCCCTGGTCGGCTGAGTCCGGGGACGGGGAGGACGGCCCCGGGCCCCGAGGGACCCGCCGCCTAGAGGTCGGCGTCGAGGTCCCTCTGGGCCCGGTGCCGTTCCACCTCGGCGCGCTTCTCGGCCTCCAGCCGGGCCGCCCGCTCGTCCTGGGCGACGGCACCGGCCATGGCCGTGGACAGGGCGCGCAGCTCCATGTTGATCCGCGGGTAGGCGGGCAGCCGGGGCAGGGCGCCCATCCGCGGGGTGCGCCGCTCCCGCATCGCCGAGATCAGCTCGCGGAACGCCAGGTCCACCCGCTGCAGCGTGATCGTCCCCACCGGCTCGGGTTTTTCCAGGGCCAGCGCCGACAGGGCCAGGTATCCGGTGCGCTGGGTGGCCACCACCACCGGCCACAGCGGCTGCGTGGAGGCGGCGCGCGGCACGTCGCCGATGGCGCTCTCGTAGACCCCGCGCAGGCTCACCAGCGCCGCGCGCATGTCCCGCCGCAGCTCGTAGCGGAGCCTGCCGTCGATCACGGTGTCCTGGTCCAGCACCATCGCGATGCAGCGGCGCGCCTCCTCCAGCACCCCGACGATCGACTGCGGCAGCCGCGTCGCCGACGCGCCCCGCCACAGCAGCATCGCCCCGGCCAGGCCCACCAGGGACCCCACCACGGTGTCGATGATGCGGGTCTCGGCCAGCTCGGTGATGGGGTGCGGGGCCGCCGTGTACGACAGCAGCAGCGCCATCGGGGTGATCAGCAGCGAACCGTAGAAGAAGTTGCGGCCGATCACCAGCTGGGCGGCGCCCTGGAACAGCCCCGCCAGCACGATGACCCCGATCAGCGGCGGGTGCGAGGCGATGAGCAGCGCCCCGATCACGACGCCGAACAGGGTGCCCAGCGAACGCTGCACCGACCGGTTGAGGGTCAGCACCACGTTGCCGCCCTGGAGGACGGCCGTGGTGGTGATGCCCACCCAGTAGGAGTTCTCCAGCCCCACCGCCATGGCCAGCACACCCGCCGCCGTCACCGTGATCCACATGCGCAGGGCGGTGGGCCGGATCAGCGACTCCTGGCTGAGGCTGGAGCGCAGCGCGCCCCACAGCGCCGGGTAGCGCTCGTCGTGCAGGGTCCGGGCGCGCTCGTCGTCGTCCAGCCCGCCCGCGTCGCGGCGTTCGGTGGTGGCCGCCCGGGCCATCAGCCCGTACAGGCGGGCCTCCAGGGAGCGCGGGCGCATGCCCCGGCGCAGCCCGTCCAGGTCGGCCGGGTCGGGCGCCTTCTCCGGGGCGGCGACCGCGGCCGCCATCTTCTCGGCGAACGCGGCGGCCTCGGGCGGCAGCGGCGTGGGCCGGGCCATGCACACCTGCGTGGTGGCCAGGTGGATGTCGGAGACCCAGCGCAGCAGGGAGCGCAGCCGGGCCGCCTCGTCGCTGGTGCGGTAGCCGCGGGTCTGCGCCAGCAGCACCATCCGCCAGGCGTCGGCGACCGCCACCGACGCGTCGTGCTGGGCGTGGTCGAGCTCGGGGGTGCCCACCGCCCGCAGCAGAACCGCGAGCTTGCGGTACGCCCCGGCGACCGCCTGCCGCTCGGGGTGGCGGGCGCGCACGAAGACACCCGACATGGACACCGCCCAGCCGACCGCGGCGCCGAACGCGGCGATGAGCGCGTGCAGCGGAACGTCGGCCAGGCCGCCGGGGACGATGGTGGAGATCGCGCCGACCAGCACGAAGAACATGGGTCCGGGCTTGTCCACCCGCCAGGCCGCGCACACCCAGGTGGCCAGCCCGGCGGTCAGCCCGATGGAGAACACCGCCGCCCACGGGGACAGCGCCGAGGCCACCGAGCCCAGGGACACGCTGATCACGAACCCCAGCCCGACCAGGGCCAACGCGGCCGACCGGTAGACGTAGGGGGTCTTCTTCTCGTACAGGACCGTCATGGAGCCCATCGCCGCCAGGGTGGCGACCTGCGGGTCGAACAGCCACGCGGCCAGCGCGAAGGAGGCGGTCATGGCGATCGCGGCCTGTGCCGCGGTGGTCCAGGCCCAGGCACCCGATTCCAGCCCGAAGACGGCGCGCAGGTCCACCCGCGGCCGGGGGCGTTCGCCGACGGCGACGCGCCGGGGCCCCGGGTGCGAGGTGTCGCCCACGTCGAGGGGTCCGGTATCGCCCGTGGTTCCCAGATCTCGCACGTGCCCCATCCTAGACCGGGACGAATCGGTACTCATGCCCCAGAGGACGCGTTACCCCTGTATTCGGGTTCGGCCTCGCACCGGTGTCCTGGGCCACCCTCCACCCGCCGCCGTGTGTCCCGCACCCCGCCGCGCCGGTCCGCCGGTCCGCTGATCTGCCCCGACGCCGTCGCGGTGTCCGCCCGCACGGTGCGGGGTGTCCTCGGACACCTCTGGCGGTCCAGCCGGTCCGCATGCACATGGAGCGGTCGGAGCTCCCATGCCCCGGACCTCGTACGGGTCCCCGCCCGCACGCTCCGGGTGCCTTCGGCCGCCGCTGGGGACACCGCCGGTCCGTGCGCCCGTGGGCGGGGCCGGTCGGCCGATCGGGACGGCCCCGGTGCGTGGGCCCGGTGCATGGGCCCGGGACCTCGCCGGGTCCCTTCCGGCCGGCACGGGCGTGCCCGGCGCCCGGTCGGTTCTGGGAGGGGGTGGTCTCAGTTCTGGGAGGGGGCGGTCTCGGCCAGGCGGGCCAGGGCCTCGTCGCGTTCGGCCTCGGCGCGCTCCGCCCGCTCCAGGGCGCGGTCGCGGGCCTCCTCGGCCAGGGCCAGGCGGGCGGCCGCGGCCTCGCGGGACTCGGCCAGGGTGAGCTCGGCCCCGCGCCGCTGCGCCGCCAGCTCCTCGGTCAGGCGGTCCCGCTCGGCCACCGAGCGCTCCAGCTCGGCGGTGAGCCGCTCGCGTTCGGCGACCGCCGCCGCGCGCTCGGCCTCCAGCGCCCGCTCGATCCGGTCGAGTTCGGCCTTGGAGCGCTCGCGCTCGGCGGTCAGCGCCTCCTCCGCCCGGCGCACGCGTTCCTCGGCGTGCTCGGCCCGCTCCCGCTCGCCGCGGGCGGCGGCCAGGGCCTCGTCGCGCCTGCGGGCGTGCTCGGCGGTCTCCGCCCGCAGCCCCTCGGCCTCGGCGTGCGCGTGCTGTAGACGCCGGGCGGCGTCGGCGCGCTCGCGATCGGCCTCCTCGCGCTGCTCGGCCAGGCGGCGCTCGGCGTCGGCCAGCCCCGCGTTGGCCTCCGCGACGGCGGCGTCGCGCTCCACCCGGGCGGCCCGCGCCTCACCGTCGGCCTCCTCCCGCGCGGCCTCGGCCTCGTCCCGGCGGGCCAGCGCCTCCTCGGCCATCTGCTCGGCCTCGGCGGTCGCGGCCACTGCCGAGGCGGCCGCCTCCTCCGCCGACCTGCGGGCCGACTCCGCCTCGCGGCGGCGGTTCTCCGCCTCCAGCCGCGCCGCGTCGGCCTCCGCGGCGTGCCGGGCCCCCGCCAGCCGGGCCGCCTCCACCTGGGCCTCGGCCGCGGCCGGGTCGGTCATCGTCGTGAACGCCTCGGTGGCCGACCGCAGCGTCTCGGTGAGCTGCTCGCTCTGCACGGCGAACCGGGTCAGCAGGTCGTCGGCGCGCAGCCGGGCCGCCGTCACCGGCTCGGTCGAGGCGAACCCCGCGGCGGCCGCGGCGGCCGGCTCCTGGGCGGCGCGCGCCTGAGCCTCCTGCCGCTCGGACTCCTGGGCCTGGCGCTGGCGCTCCTTCCAGGCCCGCCACCGGGTGTGCTCGGGCAGGTCGCAGTACTGGGGAGGTCGCCCGGGGGAGGAGGCCCGGGGCACCGGGCGGTCGCAGCCGGGGAAGTTGCAGGTGTTGGAGTCGGAGGTCGCCACGCAGGCGAGCGTAGCGTTTCCGGCCCCGCCCGCGCCGGGGTGTGTCGCGCGGCGGCCCGGTACCGCCCGTTCACCCCGGGTCCGGCCGGGGCCGCAGGCCGAGCAGGACGTCCTCGATGAGATCGGCGCTGCGGCTGACCGCCTCCTCCCCGAACCCCAGGAAGTGCCGGTAGTGGATCGGCGCGTAGAAGAGGTCGACCATCACGTCGGTGGGCACGTCGGAGCGAAGCTGGCCGGCGGCCACGGCGGAGGCCAGGCGGGCCCGGCACTCCGTGATGCTGGGTTCGAGGATCGTCTCGCGGAACGCCTTCATCAGCACGGGGTCGTTCTGTGCCTCGGCCATGACGCCCTTGAAGGCCTCGCCCATCCTGCCGGTGACCAGCCGCCGGCTCACCGCGGTGATCTGGGTCGTGAGGTCGGCGGCGATGTCGCCGGTGTCGGGGAAGGCGAAGTCGTCGCCGAGCTCCTCGTGCATCGCCTCCAGCACCACCGCGCCTTTGGACCTCCACCAGCGGTAGATCGTGGGCTTGCCCACGCCGGCCTGGGCGGCGATGCCCTCGATGGTCACCTTCGCGAAGCCCTTGCGGCTCACCAGGTCGAACGCCGCGTCCAGGACCGCCCGGCGGGCGCGCTCGCTGCGCCGTTCACTGTTCGGAGCAGGGGTCATGGGCCACACTCTACCGCTTGCGTGACGTTACGTTTCGTTTTGACAGACGGCCCGGGAACCGTCTACGTTCAATGTCGTTACGAAACGTTTCGTAACGCCATGGCGCGGGTCCGGGTCCGGGCCCCGCCCGGACAGGGGGAGGAAGAGGAACATGTCCAGTAACGAGGGTGCGGCCACCGCGGAGCGTGTCGAGAAGATCGCGACCACGCCGGACTGGTACGCGCCGTACCGGATATCGCAGGCCGTTCGGGCCGGGGGCTTCGTGTACGTGTCCGGGCAGGCGGGCTTCGAGGAGGACGGGACGACCGTCGAGGGCGGGTTCCTGGCGCAGGGGCGCCAGGCCTTCAGGAACGTCGGGCGGGTGCTGGACGCGGCCGGACTGGACTTCGCGGACGTGGTCAAGGTCGGCATCTTCGTCCGTGACATGGCGAAGAACCTCCCGCACGTGATCGCGCTGCGCGGCGAGTTCCTGGCCGAGCCCTACCCCGCCGACACCCTCATCGAGGTCGCCGCGCTGGCTCGGCCCGACTGGCAGATCGAGGTCGAGGTCATCGCGCTGGACCGAAGCCCCGCCTGAACCCCGGGGCCGTGCCGGAACGGTGACGGGACATGGCGACGCCCCTGTACCCGAGAGCACAGGGGCGTCCGCACAGGGAGGGGGGCGGCGGTCAGTCGTGGGCGCCGAACCCGTCGACGCGGCAGACCATCGTGGTCACGAAGGGGCGGAACCCCTCCGTCTCCAGGAAGCTGATGTCCTCCGAGGCGGTGGCCAGGGCCGAGAACTCGATGTCGCGGATGCCCATGGCGGCCAACTGGTGGCGGATCTCCTCCAGCAGCTTGGAGCCGACGCGGGTGCCCGCGTACTCCGGGTCGATGGCGAAGGTCTGCACGACCGCGACGCGCTCGCCGCGGTCCCAGGTGCCCTGCGGGTCGGCGCGCAGCGTCACCATCGCGTACCCGGCCGGGTCGTCGCCGTTCTCGGCGAGGATCGCCAGCGTTTCGGGGTCGGCCAGCCACTCCAGGTACTGGGTGCGGCGCCGGCGCCAGGACTCGTCCATGCTCGTGGTGCTGATGATGTCGGACAGGTGCGAGGAGCTCAGGGCGTGCTGCTGGTGGAGGGCACCCCACAGGTCCGCGAGTTCCTCTACCTCGTGAGCGCCCAGGTAACGGAAGCCGAGCACACCGACGTCGGTCGGTCGAGGTTTGGTCATCAGCGAAGTTTGCATGTTCTTCTCCACCCGTTCCACCAGCATTGGGTGCTGATCCCCTGGAGTGCGCGAGGTGCGCGCTCTCGGTTGAGCTGTGGTCCTGACTGTACGTGCCGGTATCTACTGGAACGTTCGTGACACGAGGAAAGAGCGGAACGACATCACGATGGGAGAAGAAGTTTGATTTTTTCTTCCGAAAGAGCCCGAAGAGGGGCTTCTGGACGTTGTGCAGCGAATCACTGTCGTTGAGTGTGCAAACTGTCGGAAATCACCAGGAAACACACGCGTACTCGCTTACATTGGACACCATGATCGACGTTCGGCGGTTGCAGCTCCTCCACGCCCTGGCGCACCACCACACGGTGGCGGCGACGGCCGAGGCGCTCAATGTCACACCGTCGGCGGTCTCCCAGCAGCTCGCCGCCCTGGCCAAGGAGCCCGGGGTCCCCCTCGTCGAACGCCAGGGCCGCCGCTTCATGCTCACCGGCGCCGCCCGGGTCCTGCTCGAACGCGCCCCCGCGATCTTCGCGGAGATGGAGCGCGCCGGAGCCGACCTGGCCGCCTACGCCGAAGGGGACCGCGGTGTCATCCGGGTGGGCTCCTTCTCCACCGGGATCAGCGACCTCATCGCCCCCGCCCTGGCCCGGCTGCGGGTCAGCCACCCCGGGTGGTCGTTCGAGGTCGTCCAGGCCGAGCCCGAGCAGAGCGCCGAGATGGTGCGCTCCGGGCGCCTGGACGTGGCGCTCACCATGTCCACCGGACACCTGCCGGCCGCCGGGGACCCCGACTTCCGCGCCGACTCGGTGATGGTCGAGCTGTTCGACGCGATCCTGCCCTACCAGCACCCGCTGGCCACCCGCAACGGCCTGCACCTGTCCGAGGACCTGGCCGCGGAGGACTGGATCATGTCCGCGCCCGGCACCGCCTGGCACGAGTGCGTCACCGCCGCCACCAGCCAGGCCGGGTTCCAGCCGCGGGTGGTCCACACCGTGGACGACTTCAGCGCCGTGTTCGCGCTGGTGCAGGCGGGGCTGGGCATCGCCCTGATGCCGCGGCTGGCCTGGACGGGCATGAACACGCCGCACACCGTCGTGCGCGGGGTGCGCGACACCGCCCGGCGCCACATCGTCGCGCTCTCGCGTGCGGGGGCCACCCCCGAGCCGCTGCTCACGGCGGTGCGCGAGGCGGCCAGCAAGGTGCCGGTGCCCTCGGTGGGCCCCTTCGCCATCGCGGGCTGAGGCCGGTTCCGCCCGGGGCCGGTCGGGTCCGGCCGGGGCGGGGTCCGCTCCGGGAACACCGGGCCGGCGGCTCAGGCCGGGGCGTCGGGTGACTCCGGCAGCGGGGGCACGTCGTCGAGCACGTCCTCGGCGGCCTGGTGCAGGTACCGCGCCAGCACCCGGATCGGCCGCCAGGCCCAGCCGCCGGTGCGACCGGCCAGGTACACCTGGCGCACCCCGCCCAGTTCGCCGAGCGGGGCGTGGGCGACCCCGCGCCGGGTGGCCGCCGACAGGCGCGGGACGACCCCCACGCCCACCCCGGCGGCGACCAGCTCCTCGAACAGTTCGAGGTTGTCGATGCGGTGCACGATCCGGGGCGTGAACCCGGCGTCGGCGCACATGCGCTGCACCAGGGCCGCCTCGTCGCCCCGGAACGGGCTGGCGATCCAGGCGGCGCCGGCCAGGTCGCGCAGCCGCCGCCGGGTGAGGGTGCGGCTGTCCGCCCCGGCCGAGGGTTGCGACAGCAGCAGACCCTCGGTGCCGATCGGGTGTACCGTCAGCGTGTCCGGGAAATCCCGGGGGAGCAGACTGTACTGGTAGACCACCCCCAGATCCGCGCCCCCGTTCTGCAACAGGGTGAGCGCCTGCTCCGACTCGTACTCGGTCAGGTGGATGTCGATGCCCGGGTGGTCGTGCCGCAGCCGCCGCAGCGCGGGCAGCACCACGGGCGCCGCGCTGGTGTACATGACCAGGTCGACCCGGCCCACCGGCTCTCCTTCGCCGTCGAACTCCGCCCGGGCCGCCTCCACCCGGGCCAGGATGTCCACCGCGTGCTCGGCCAGCCGCCGCCCCGCCGGGGTGAGCCGCACCCGCCGCCCGTCCGCCGCCAGCAGGGGGACGCCAGCCTCCCGCTCCAGGACCGCCAGGTGTTTGGAGACCGCCGAGGTGCTCATGCCGGTGACCTCGGAGACGGCGACCATCGTGCCCAACCGCTCCAACTCGACGAGCAGGCGCAAACGGGTGAAATCCATCCACTAAAACTACATGGTTCGTCAACCAATGGTTCGTGGACAGAAACAGACAACATGCTTCACATTGGTCGGGTGATCCGCTCCTTCCTTCCCTCGGTGCGCCGTGCCCGCCTTCAGGTACCGGCGCCGATCATGCTGCTCATCGGCATGTTCACGCTGCACACCGGCAGCGCCCTGGCCGTCACCGCGTTCGCGCAGGCGAGCCCGGCCACCATCACGTGGTTGCGGCTGACGTGGGCCGCCCTACTTCTGCTGGCCCTGGGTGGTCGCTCTCTGTGGCGGGCCGTGCGCGAAGCGACGTGGCGCCAGCGCGCCTCTGTGGTGATCCTCGGCACAGCGAGCGCGGGGATGATGATGTTCTACTCCGAGGCGACGGCACGGATCGAGCTCGGCACCGCCACCGCCATCGAGTTCCTGGGCACCCTGGTCGTCGCCGTGGCCGCCATGCGCCGCCGCCGCGAACTCGTGTGGATCGCCGCCGCCGTCGCGGGGGTGCTCTGCCTGACCCGGCCCTGGGAGGGCGACCTCGACCTGCTCGGCGTGGGCTTCGCCCTGGCGGGCGCGGTGTGCGTGGTGTTCTACATCGTCCTCACCCAGAAGGTGGGCGCCGGGTTCGGCGCCGTGCACGGGCTGGCCCTGACCATGGCCGTCGGCTCCCTGGTGACCGCGCCGTTCGGCGCCCCCGGGGCGTTCGCCGCGCCCGACCCGGGGCTGATCCTGTTCACCCTGCTCATCGCGCTGCTGTTCCCGATGGTGCCGTTCCTGCTGGAGATGATCGCCCTACAGCGGATGACCCGCACGGCGTACAGCACCTTCTCCAGCATGGAGCCCGGGGTGGCGCTGGTGATGGGCCTGGTCGTCATCGGCCAGGCGCCCGCCGCGCTCCAGATCGTCGGCATGGCGCTGGTGGTCGTGGCGGGCATCGGGGCCACCCGGGGCGAGCGGAGCGGTCGGCCGGCCGTCCCGGAGGTCGTGCGCGAACGCGGCCGCGGCGTGGCGGCGGAGGAGGCCGGGCGGGCGGGGCAGGGCGGGCGGACCGTCGTCCCCGTCCGTGAACCTGGTGACCATGCCGGACCTGCCGGGCCCGCCGGACCTGCCGGACCTGCCGGGCCCGCCGGACCTGCCGGATCTGCCGGGCCCGGCGAGCGGGCCGGTGGGCGGGCCGAGGAACCGGGCCCCGCTCCGGCCGGTACCGCCGCGGCCCCCGGCCGGGCCGCCTGAACCGGCCCTTCGGCGCGTACCTTTCACGAGGGCGGACGGCGCGCCGAAGGGTCGTGGACCAGGCGCCCCTGACCCGGCGCTCGTTCCCACCGGCCCGCGCACCCGGGTGCGCGGGCCGTTCTCTTGCCTTTTTCGTTCCGGTGGTGTCACCATTGGTTCGAAAATAGGTGGACGCGAGGGAGGAGCAGGATGGGCGAGACCGAATCCCGGGTGGGCGCGGGCATCGCGGCCGCGGCGGCCGTCGCGGGGGTGAGCGTGGGCGTCGCCGCCGGGGCTGCCTGGCTGTGGCGCAACCAGGCGGACATCGCCACCCGCCGCCCGTTCAACGAGTGGACCTTCACCCACATGTCCGCGCTGCTCCCGACACAGGCCGTGCCCCGGGCGTGCACGCCCCGCCCACTGCCCCGCGGGACCGGCCCGCTGCCGGTGACCTATGAGTACCGGGGCGAGAAGCGGACGCTGGCGCGACTGCACTCGGCCACCGAGACCACCGGGTTCGCCGTCGTGCACCGGGGCGTGCTCGTCCACGAGGCCTACCCCGGCGTGTTCGCCCACCCCCGGGCCCGGTTCCAGCTCTTCTCCCTCACCAAGTCGGTCACCGCCCTGCTCGTCGGCGTCGCCCTCAAGGAGGGCGACATCGACTCGCTCCAAGATCCGGCGGTGACCTACTGCCCGCGCCTGGCCGGCACCGCCTACGCCGGGGCGACCGTCGAGGACCTGCTCCGGATGTGCAGCGGCGCCGGTGACGAGCGGCTGGAGGACTACGCCGACCCCGACGCGGTCATCAACGACTTCGAGCGGACGGTCACCGCGGGCGGCTCCCTGTGGGACGTGATCCGGCGGGTGCCGGCCACGGCCGCGCCCGGCGCCCGTTTCAACTACTCCACCCTGGACAGCCAGGTGCTCGGGTGGGTGCTGGAGTCGGCCGTGGGGATGCCGATCGCCGACTACGCGGCCCGGCGGCTGTGGGGTCCGATCGGCGCGCAGGACGACGCCTACTACTTCCTTACCCGGGGCAGGCCGCGCACCGCGCTGGGCGGCGGCTCGCTCAACGCCTCGGTGCGGGACATGGCCAAGGTCGGCCTGCTCATGGCCAGGGACGGCGTGGTCGCGGGTGAACGCATCCTCCCCGAGGGGTGGGTGGAACGCGCACGCGGCGCCGGTCTCGCGCACCTGGAGGTGGGGGCGCTCGGACCGACCGGCGCGCCGCACTACGGTTACTCCGACCAGTGGTGGACCCTGGGCGGCGACCGGCGGGCGTTCACGGGGCTGGGCATACACGGCCAGTACCTGTGGGTGGACCCGCAGGCCGATGTGGTCGTGGTCAAGACCAGCGCCTGGCCCACCGCCGACGACGAGGACCGCGATGACGAGACCGTCGCGGCGATGCGGGCGATCGTCGCGTTCCTGGAGGAGCGCTGAGACCCGCCGCGGCGCGGACCCGCGGAACGGAGACGGAGGAGACCGAGCGATGACGACCGAACCCGACGGCCCGGGCGGCCCCGGTGACACGGGTGGACCCGGCGGCACAGGCGGACTCGACGGCCCGGGCGGCCCCGACGGCGCCATCGAAACCGACGGCATGGACGGCCCTGGTGATGCGGGTGGACCTGACGGCCCGGGCGGACCCGGTGGTGCGCGTGGGCTCGGTGACGAAGGCGGCCCCGGTGGCACGGGTGGACCCGGCGGCACAGGCGGACTCGACGGCCCGGGCGGCCCCGACGGCGCGCGGGCGGGTGCCCGACCCCGGGTCCGGCGCGGGCGGCCCCCGTCCACGGGGCTGACCCGCGCGGGCATCCTGGACGCCGCCCGGGCGATCATCGAGGCCGAGGGGCCCGACGCCCTGACCCTGCGGCGCCTGGGCGCCGACCTGGGCTCCAACCACACGGCCGTGCTGCGGCACTTCTCCGGCAAGGACGACATCCTCCTCGGGCTGGCGGAACGGCTGATCGAGGAGGCCCTGCGCGGCTTCACCCCCGCGGACACCTGGCGGGCGACCCTGACCGACCTGGCCCGGCGCATCCGCCGCGCCTGCCTGGCCCACCCGCGGGTCGCGGTGCTGGTGTCCACCCGGGTCTCGCGCAGCAGGGAGGAGCTCCGGGGGGCGGACGTGATCATCGGCGCGCTCCGGCAGACCGGGCTGCCCGACCGGGAGGTCGCCCGGTACTACCGCGCGCTCACTGACGCGGCCTTCGCCATGAGCTCCTATGAGGCCTCCTTCCTAGCCCTGGACCGCGACCAGCGCGAGGGCGACGCCGCCACCTGGCGCAGCGGCTACCTCGCCGCCCCGGCCGCCGAATACCCGAACCTGGCCGCGGTGGCCCCCCTGCTGCCCGAGATCGAGGAGGAGGACCGGTTCGAGGTCGTGCTGGACCTCCTCCTCGCCGCCGTCGAACTCCGCGCCCGCACCCCCTGACGGGAGAGCCGGGCCGGTGGGACCCGGTTCCGTGGCCACTGGCAGGTGAGCACCACCCGACCTCCAGGACCGGCCCGTGCCCCTGCCAGGTGGAACGCCGGACCGCTGATGGGGTGTCCGACCCACCCCGGATGTTCCGCCTGCTGGGCTGATCCCACCGCCGCGATGGTCCACCGGCGGCGCACGTGGGCGTCCGGGCCCCCGTCCCGGCGCCGCGGTGGTCGGAACGCCGGGGCGAGGGTGCCCGTGGCCGGGGACAGCGGAGCAGGAGAGGCCGGCCGGTGCCGTGCCCGGAACTCGGCCACCGGGCCGGACCGCTCGGGTGCATGCCGGCGATGCCGCGGCAGATGGAACGCCGGACCAACCGTGGCGGGGACGGTGCGTGCGGTGCGCGCTTGACCTCAACCTTGCTTGAGGTCGGATGATCGTCGGTGAGAGCGGGACACGAGGGACAGCGGTGGAGACATGGCGAAGGGGAACGGGATGTCGGCGGCGGTCGCATGGATTCGGAAGAACGCGTACGGGCTGACCGCGGGTGAGGCGGACGGGCCACTGGACGACCTGCGGCCGCTCGCGTCTATGGTGCGGGACGCCGAGGTGGTGGCGGTGGGCACCGCCGCGCGCCAGACCAGGGAGCTGGCGGTGGTGGCGCACCGTATAGTGCGGCTCCTGGTGGAGGAGGAGGGGTTCCGGTCGGTGGCGCTGGAGGGCGATGATCCCGCCCGGGTGGGGCTGAACGCGTACGTCGCCACCGGCGAGGGGGATCCCCGGGCCATGCTCGCCGAGTCCCGGCCGTTCTGGCGGCTGGCGGAGATCCTCGACCTCGTGTATTGGATGAGGGCGTACAACCTGCGCCATCCCCGGGACCCGGTGCGGTTCCTGGAGAACCCCGAACCGAAGGTGGAGGACACCCCCGCGCTCCGCGGGCTGGCCGGGATCGAGTGGACGCTCGCCGAGGGCGTGACCCGGTGGCGGGAGCGCACCGGCGACCGGATCGTGTACTGGGGCGGCAGCGCGCACACGGCGGTCGGCGACCCCCGCACGGTGTCCCCCTCCTCGCCGCCGGAGACCCACCGGAACATGGGCGGGTACCTGCGCGACCGCCTCGGGGACGGGTACCGGTCGATCGGCCTGACCCTGGGCCGGGGCTCGATCGGGGTGCCGCTGCCCGCACCGGCGGCGGGCACGATCGACGCCGTGCTCGACGAGGCCGCCACCGGCGCTCCGGGATACCTCCTGGACCTGCGGGCGCCGCGGCCCCCGGAGGTCGCCCGCCTGCTCGACGCCCCGACGAGGACGCGGCTGATCGGACCGTTCTACGACCCGGCCGAGGACGAGGACCACCACCTCTCGGGGGGAGCGCTGACGTCCTGGTTCGACGCCGTCGTCCACTTGCCGCGGGTGACCCCTGCCGGTCCGCTGCCCGCCCCCGTCGGCTGAGGTCCGCCCCGGCCGGCGCCGGTGGGCGCCGTGTGACCGCTGCTCACTCCCGTCGGCCGACCTCCGTCCTGACCGGCGTTGGTGAGCGCCGCGCAGCTGCTCGCTCCTGTCGGCCTGCCCCCACTCCGGTCGGCGCCGGTGGGTGCCGTGTGTCCGCTCATTCCTGGTAGCCGATGTCCCGTCCGGTCTGCGCTGGTGGGCGCAGCTCAGTCGTCCACTCCGGTCGGCCGACATCTGTTCCGTGTGGCACCGGTGTGCACCGCACAGCTGCTCGCTCCGGTCGGCCGGTGTTCGCGCCCGACACGGCCAGTGCTCGTCGCACGGCCGACCGAGGAGTCGGGGGAGCCGTGCGGCCGCCGGTGCCGCCCGCGTGGGCGGCGGGCGGTGCGGCGGGGTCAGTCCGCGGACCCGTTGGTCGGCGCGGGCTCCAGAGCGGTGCCCGCGGCGATCTCGCGCAGCGCCGCCACATGCCGCTCGAAGGCCGCCCGGCCCTCCTTTGTCAGTGACAGGGAGGTCCGGGTGCGCCGTCCCACGGTGAACTTCTGCACCTTCACGTAACCGGCGTTCTCCAGCACGGTGACCTGCTTGGACAGCACCGAGTCGCTCACCTCCACCGTGTCCCGCACCAGCCGGAACTCGGCGCGGTCCACGGCGGCCAGCGCGGCGGCCACCGAGAAGCGCACGGGGGAGTGGATCACCTCGTCCAGGCGGTTGCGCGGGTGACTCATCGTGGGTCCCTGCTCTGCCGCAGCGCCACGTAGGCGACCACCAGGGGTGGAAGACAGCTCAGCAGCGCGCCCGAGACCCACCAGGCGGTCACGCCGGGGAAGACGTTGACCCCGACCAGGAGGGTCACCAGGTAGACGACGGTCCAGGCGCCCATCATGCCCAGGTGCAGCACCCCCAGGTTGCGCGGCTGCGCGGGCCGGGTCAGCGCGTAGGTGAGGAGCAGCGCCATCACCACGGCGAAGGCGCCCATCGTCCACGGCAGAGCCTCGGGGGAGGGCAGCAGGCCCAGCGCCAGGATCAGGGCGCAGCTCATCGCCGCGTACCCCGCACCGAAGACCGCGTACCAACCGCCCTGCCCGCGCATCCGGGCCTTGAGTGTCTCCGCCTGCTCAAGGGCGTCCAGCGCCTCGTCCTGTCGCATGTCCCACCTCCGTTATCCGAACCTGTTTCCAGGTTCGCACTTACTTTCCGATTCGGCAAGTACTTTCCTGGACTGTGGACGACCGATGTGGACGGCCGGTGCGGACGGCCGAGATAGAGGACCGATGCGGGCAATCGGTGTGGGCAATCGGTGTGGGCGGTCGGTATGGACCACCGGTGTGGACAAAGCCCTCGGCTCCCGAGTCCCACCCCGGTCCCGGGGTCCCGGAGTCCCGGCCCTCGGTCTCCAGGGCTCGGCCGCGGCCTGCCGGTCCCCGCCCCGGTTCCCGTAGCCGGGGCCATCCGGTCACCGACCGCCGACCGCCGACCGCCGACCGCTGGCCCTCAGGGCCCGGTCTCCGGCAGCCGGCCCCGGGCCCCGGGCGTCCGGGCCCCTTCCTCCGGCGCCGCGGTCCTCGCCCCCGGCCTCAGCCCGTGGGCGCCTCTCCCTCCCGGTACAGGACCAGGTGCTCGTGGTACAGCACCCCGTCGCGCACGTCCCCCGTGGCGGTGAACCCGGTGTCGTCGACGTAGTCGATGTGGTCCCCCGTCACCGTGTAACTCCCGGTGTAGGCGCTGCGCCGCCTCCCGCGCGCCTCGTCGTAGCGCCCGTCCGGCAGCAGCTCCTGCCGGATGTGCCCGTCGGCCGTCACCCACATGCCCACGAACGGGTGCGGTGCGGTGTCCTTCTCGGCCATGGTGTCCTCCACCTCTGTTCCTACCTTCGGCGCCCCGTGCTTCCGCGCGCTCGCCCGTCGCGCCCCCGCGCGGGGGCGCGCGACGTCGAGTCTCGTCCGGCGCCGCGGGGGCATCCAGGCCGTGGTGTCCCCTGGTGCGCCGCACCCCCTCGGGCCGGCCGCACGGAACACGGTGAGGCGAGCACCGGCCGGACGGGCATCACCCCGCACGGGACGCGTCCGCCCCGGGACTGCTTCCGGGGAGGGAGGAGGAGCCGCACCGGGCCGGGTCCGGGCAGACGGCCTTCCGGGTCGGAAGTACCCGGCCGGTGACGGCGGTCCGGCGGCCGTACCGTGACGGCCGCCCCTCGGGGTGGCGTACCTCGTCGAAGGTCCGTGCCCCGTGCCCCGTGTCCCGGTGTGGGCAAACCCGACCGCCCCGGCGCGGACGGTGCGCCGGGGCGGTCGGGGGCTTGCGGGCCGGGGGTGCCGGGTCAGGGGAGGTCGGCGGGCAGGAGGGTGGTGAAGTCCTCGCGGGTGGCGGAGGCGCCCAGGCCGACCAGGCGGCCGGCCTGGCGGGTGATCATGCGTTCCAGGACCTGGCGGGCGTAGCGGGCGTTGCCGAAGGAGCCGTCGCGTTCCACCGTGGCGAAGTGGGCCGTGAGCGCGGTCAGGGTCTCGGGGCCGCATTCGTAGCCGGAGGTGGCGGCCATGCGGGTGACGATGGTGACCAGTTCGTCGTCGGAGTAGGAGGGGAATTCCACCCGGTGGTTGAACCGGGAGGCCAGGCCGGGGTTGGAGTCCATGAAGCGGTCCATCTCGGCCGGGTACCCGGCGACGATCACCGCGACCTCGTCGCGGTGGTCCTCCATCAGCTTGAGCAGGGTGTCCACGGCCTCCTGCCCGAAGTCGTTGCCCGTACCTCTGGGTGTGAGGGTGTAGGCCTCGTCGATGAAGAGCACCCCGCCGCGGGCCCGCTCGAACACCTCCGTGGTGAGCTGCGCGGTGTGTCCGACGTAGCGTCCGACCAGGTCCGACCGGGCGGCCTCCACGACCTGCCCGGACGGCAGCACGTCCAGCACCCGGAGCAGCCCTCCGTAGAGCCGGGCCACGGTCGTCTTACCCGTGCCGGGGGGACCGGTGAAGACCAGGTGGTGGCTCATGGTCGGTACCGGCAGGCCCAACGCCTTGCGCTGGCGCGCCATGAGCAGCAGGTTGGCCAGGTCGTTGACGGTGTCCTTGACCCCGCTCAGCCCCACCAGCTCGTCCAGCTCCTCCCGCAGCTCCGACAACTCGTCGCGCTCCCCGGCCGGGGCGGTGCCGTCGGACTCCTCCTCGCCCAGGTCCGCGGGCAGCAGCAGGCCCATCGTCGCCGGGTCGTCGGAGGAGTCCTCGCCCAGCCGGTACGCCTGCCGGTCGATCATCTCCTCGAACACCTTGCGGGCCTCGCGGCCGTTGCCGAACGTGCGCCCCATCGGAATCCGGGAGAACCGTGCCCCCAGAGCCCGCACCGTGTTCTCCGGGAGCGTGTAGCCGTGGGAGGCGCACATGGCGGCCACGATCTCCACCAGCTCGTCCACCGTGTAGTTGGGGAACTCGATGGTCCGGCTGAACCGGGACGCCAGGCCCGGGTTGGCCGACAGGAAGCGGTCCATGTCCTCGGTGTAGCCCGCGACGATGACGACCACCTCGTCGCGGTGGTCCTCCATCAGCTTGACCAGGGTGTCGATGGCCTCCCGGCCGAAGTCGGGGCCGCTGCTGCTCCCCTGCCCGGCGGCGAGCGTGTACGCCTCGTCGACGAACAGCACCCCGCCCTTGGCCTTCTCGAACACCTCGGTCGTCTTGATGGCGGTGCCGCCCACGTACTGCGAGACCAGGTCGGCGCGGGCCACCTCGACCACGTGGCCGTGCCGCAGCACGCCGAGGTCGGACAGGATGCGCCCGTAGAGCCGGGCCACGGTCGTCTTGCCGGTGCCGGGCGGGCCGCCGAAGACCAGGTGGCGGCTCATCGGCGGGGTGGGCAGGCCCATCTCCGTGCGCCGCCGTGCCATCTCCGTGCGCTTGACCAGGGTCTTGACCTCGTGTTTGACGTTGGCCAGGCCCACCAGGGCGTCGAGTTCGGCGAGCGGGCCCTCCAGGGGCTCCGGGGCGCCGCCGTCCCCGTCGAACTCGTCCGCGGGGCCCCGGGGCACGGGCAGGGCCGCCCCGGCGTCCTCTCCGTAGGCGTCGGGCACCCCGTTGTCCCGGCTCAGCAGGTCCTCGGCGTGCACCTGCTCCCCGGCGACCGTCTGCCGCAGCCCCGACTTGCGGTTGCCGCGCACCGAGCAGTCCTTCAGCACCACGTCCTCGGTGGTGTGGACCAGCACCCCGACCCCGCCGTTGTCCAGGATCTCGCAGCGGCGCAGGGAGGCGGTGCCCCCGGCCGCGACCAGCACCCCGTTGCGGCGCCCCTCGCGCACCCGGGTGCGCAGCAGGGTGCCCTCGCCGCCGTCGCCGATCGACACCCCGTCGCCGGAGCAGCCGGAGATGTCGCTGTCACGCAGGTCCACCCTGCCGCCGGAGCGCACCGCCAGCCCGGCGTCCCGGCCGTCGCGGACCTCCAGTCCCATCAGCAGCGGGCGCGAGCCGTTCTCCACCACGACCGATGCCTTGGTGGCGCGCTCCACGGCCACGTTCTCCAGACGGCCGTGTGCCTCCTTGGCGAAGACCACTCCCTGGCCGCGCACGTCCTCGATGGTGAGACCGCGCAGGAACGGCGTGCACGACTCGATCAGCACCCCGGTGATGTCGGTGCCCGAGATCGTCCCGCGGTCGAACTCCACGGTGGATCCGCTGCCCAGGCGCACCCCCTTGCCGCCGCGCACGGTCAGGTCCAGGAAGGTCGTCTGGGACCGGTCCTCGGCGCGTACCGCCTCCTCGGCGGAGTCCTCCACCGAGCACTCGGAGAACGTCCCCCGGGCCTTGCCCCACACCCGCACCCCGATGCCGCCCGCGCGCACCACGCGCACCCGCTCCAACCTGGGGTCGGAACCGTCGTGCACCGCCACACCGGTGCCGCCGACGTCCTCGACCGAGCAGTCCTGCGCGGCGGGCCGCGACCGGCTGGAGATCACCAGCCCGTCGCCCTCGACGTGGTGGATCCGGATGTCCCGCAGCTGGGTCGCGGCGTCCTCCTCCAGGGCGATCGCGGGCTTGGCGGTCGCCGTGATCTCACAGGAGTCCAGGGTCCCGGCCGAGCGCCCGCTGGCGAACACGCCGTTGCCCTCGGCGTCGCGGAACACGCACCTGCGCACGTCGGGGCACCCCTCCCCGCCGATGACCAGGGCGCTGGCCTTGACCTCCTCGATGAGGCAGTCCTCCAGGGTGCTGGGCCGGGCCGCGGTGATCACCACCCCGGCGCCGCCCGAGCAGGTCACGCGGCTCTCGCGCATGGCGAGGGCACCGCCGTCGCGCACCGACACCGCCGTCCAGGCGGAGCCGTCCACCTCGCAGTCGGCCATCTCCACCTGCCCGCGGGGGATGTCCACGGCGGGCTTCTCCTCGTCGGAGCCGCGCAGTACCAGCCCGGACAGCTTGACCGCCTCGGCCGCCGAGGCGACCACCGTGCCCGAGGGCGCGCTGATCTCCACGGTGCCGCGGCCGTCCCGGGCCATGAGGGTGACCACCTTGAGCAGGACGAGGTTCTCCTGGTATCGGCCGGGCGCGATCGTGATGAGCGCTCCGCTGTCGGCCGCGGCCACCGCCGCGCCGATCGTCGTGTGACCGGCCCCTGGTTCGGGGGAGACCGTGAGCATGTGCCTGGCCATCGGGGTCCTCTTCTTGGGGGAGGGCCCGGAGCACACCTGGGGAGGGAGAGGGGCGGCGTGTTCCGGGCCCGTGTGGATCATCTGGATGGTCAGGAACAGTTTGCCCGCATCGGCGAGGAGGCGACATGGGCGGTGCCCTGTCCGGACGCCTTGTTCTCACCGGAGTTGACCAGCTGCACGGTGAACTGTTCGGTCGGGGCGTCGAACTCGGCGATCTTGGTCCAGGTGCCCTTGACGTTCGACTGCACCAGTTCGGTCTGGGTGAAGGGCGCCCCGGGGGAGCCGCCGGAGTTGATCATGTACTTGGCGGGACCGTTGCTGATCCACAGCGGGGTCTCGTCGTTGGGGATGTAGACCCACACCTCGCAGTGGGAGCCCGCCCAGCCGGGGGTGAACGTCCACGCCGTGCTCGGGCCGCTGCCGTTGTGCCGGTCCCCGGAGACGGGGATGGCCTGGTAGAGGCCGTCGCAGCCGTCCTTGGTGTAGCCGCTGGAGCGGGTGGCCCAGCTGTTGACGGGGTCGTCGTACCAGGTGTTGTAGGCCCAGAAGTAGGTGCGGTCGTCGGACTTGCAGCCCGGGCCGGTGATGCCGCTGTAGGCGGGGCCGCTCGCGGAACCCCCGCCGCCGGATCCGGAGTTCCCGGAACTCCCGGAGCCGGAACTCCCGGAACCGGAGCTCCCGGAGCCGCCGTCCTCGGCCGCGGCCGTGGTGACGGGGGAGTCGTCGGAGGAACCGCCGCCGCTTTCGTCGCCGTCGGAGCTCTCGGACCCCTGGCCGTCGCCCGGCTCTCCGAGGAGCTTGGCGTGCTCCTCGCCGGACAGGGTCACCACCGCGTCGTCCTCGTCGCCGGCCGCGGCGGTCACGGTGTCGTCCTCGCCGCCCTGGTCCTCTTCGGTCGCCTCGCCCCCTGCTTCCTCCTCTCCGCCGTCCTCGTCCCCGGCGACCCCCTCAGGGGGGCCCTGTTCCGCGTTCGCCCAGGGGTGCCGGGGGCTGAAACCGCCACCGCCACCGTCACCGGAGGCGCCGCCGTCCCCGCCGCCGTCCGCCTCCTCGTCTTCGGGTTCGTCGCTCGCCACCGGGGCCAGCGGCTGGGGGACGAACCCGTTGCCGCCCCCCGACTCTCCTCCGGCTCCGAGGGCGCCCACTCCGCCGACACCGGTGTTCTCCTGGCCCTGGAGGCTCCACGGGGAGAACACCGACGGGTCCTGCTCCGCGGTGGCGTTGCCGAGCAGCACCTGAGGCCCGCCCGCGCTCGCGAACGGGGCGGCGATCAGCAGCAGCCCGGTGAACGCGGCCCCCGCCAGGAGGGGGGTGGAGGGGCGGCCCAGGGGCGCGTCCGGCTCCGTGTCCGGAACGGCCTCCTCGTCCGTGAACGTGGAGGCCGCGGGACGCGGGGGCGCCGGGGCCTCGAACGGGGAGTCCGCCGCGGCCGACTCCTCCGGGGCGGTAGCGGCGGCGTCGGCAGCGGTCGCCGCGGTCGTGTCCGGGGTCGCCGCGGCCGTCGTGTCGACGGTGTCGGCGTCCCCGGTGGGGGCGATCCGGGACGGCGGGAGGGGAGAGGCGCCGATCCCCTCGGCGCCGATGTCCTCGCTCATCGTGCTGTTTCTCCGGTTTCCATGGTCGTGGGGGGTGGATGGGGGTGGGGGACGGGGTCAGCGTCGGCCTTGGCCGTCCGGGGTGAGGTTGCGGCCGATGTCGATGTTCGTCTCTTCGGTGAGGTGGAACGAGCGCGCGGAGCTCACGGTGCGGTCCGCGGTGTCGCGGAACGCGGTGGCGAGGAACTCCAGGTACGCGACGAACGCGTCCTCGGCCGTGGGCATGACCGTGTTCATCTCCCGGGCGAACTCGTCGTTGCCTTCACCCCAGGGGGTGCCCAGGCTCATCCGGAAGTTGCGGTGCCGCAGGAGGAGATCGTCGATGTAGTCGGCGCAGTCGTAGATGTTGACACCCTCGCGCCCCATGCCCTCGGGGTCGACGGAAAGGTTGCTCATGTCGTTCTCCTGGCTGTGGGTGGGAGCGGTCAGGTGGCCTCGCGGCCGCGGGTCGGTGGCAGCGGCAGATCCAGTTCGGCGAACAGCTTCGCCGGGTCCAGATCGCCCTTGATCGCGGCGGCCACGTCCACCCCGGTCGGAGCGAACGGCTGGTAGGTGGCGGCGACGCGCTCGGCCATCACGGCCCGGGCCCGCCGGACCACGTCCACGATGGCGGCGCCCAGCTCGGCCGGGGCCATGTCGCGGTAGTCCTGGGTGTTGAACTTGATATCGACCAGCTCGCCGGCGGAGTCAATCCTGGCCGTCACCAGACGATCCTTCGACACGGCTTCGGCGGATTCCGACGCCAGGCTTGCGCTTCTTTCGCTGTAGTCGCGGATCGTCTGCTGAAGACGTTCCAGTTCTCCCGCCAGCTGTTCCGGTGTCGGTGAGGTCATGGTGTGCGACCGCCTTCCTGTTCTCTCCGGGCGCCGGGCGCCCGATCGCGCTCTTGCCGCCCTTGACATCGGTGCCCCAGACGCGCTCGTCCTCGGACAGCCACGTGGCGCGGCGCTGCTCCTTGCCCTCTCCCTGGCCGCCCATGCCGCCGCCCATCATGGGCGGGGGCATCATGGGCATCCCGCCCATGCCGTTCGGGTCCGCCCCCGAACCCCCGCCGGAGGCGATGTTGACGGCGCCGGTCCCGGGGATCCCGGTACCCGTCCCAGGGAGCCCCGTCCCGGGGAGTCCCGAACCGGGGAGCCCCGATCCCGGGAGGGAGGACCCGTTGAAGGAACTGCCGCCCTGGGGCATGGGAAGGTCGTCGCCCCCGTCCTGGGCCAGGGCGAACAGGTCCGAGCGGTCCACACTGCGAGGCCCCGAGGAGCCGGAACCGAGGTCGCTGAAGGAGGAACCCCCGCCGGAGGACCCCGAGAGGTCCGGGATGTCGGGGAGGCCCGGGGGGTCGTAGCCGCCGGACAGGTCCGAGCGGTCGGTGATCGAGGATCCCCCCGAGCCCGGCTGGAGCGGCTCTCCGGTCAACGGGTCGATGCCCAGAAGCTCGCCGGTGTCGGGGTCGAAGGCGATGGGCAGGCCGGTTTCGGGGTTGAAGGGGACGCCGTCGTCGTTGACGGGGAAGGGCTCGCCGGTCTCGGGGTTGATCGGCAGCCCGGTGGCGGGATCCCGCTCCAGGTCGCTGATGGTGCTGCCGCCCGGCGGGACGGGTTCGCCGGTCATCGGGTCGATGGGCAGGACTTCGCCGGTGGCCGGGTCCAGCGCGATGGGCAGGCCGGTTTCGGGGTCGTAGGGGACGCCGTCGTCGTTGACGGGGAAGGGCTCGCCGGTCTCGGGGTTGATGGGCAGCCCGGTGGCGGGGTCCACCTCCAGGCGGCGGGAACCGCCCCCGCTCCCGCCTCCGCTGATGGCGCTGCCGCCCGGCGGGATCAGGCCGCCGAGGAAGCCGCTCCCGCCCTCGCCGCCGCCGGTGAGGTCGCTGAAGCTGCTGCCCTCGGGGAGTCCGCCTTCGGGTCCGCCCCCCTCGGGGCCGCCGCCCAGCAGTTCGTTGGGGTCGAAGGAGCTGCCGCCGCCCCCGGGTCCGTCCCCGCCCCCGCCGGTGAGGTCGCTGACCGTGGTGCTCTCGGGGCCGCCGCCCAGTAGCTCGTTCGGGTCGAAGGAGCCGCCGCCCTCGGGCCCGCCCCCCTCGGGGCCGCCGCCGAAGAGCTCGTCGGTGTTGAACTCGCTGCCCCCGCCGGGCCCGGGACCGTCACCGCCGCCGAAGAGGCTCTCGGTGTTGAAGTCGCTGCCCCCGCCGGGGCCGGGGCCGTCACCGCCGCCGAAGGGCCCGTCCTCGCCGAAGAGGTCGTTGATGTCGAACCCGTTGTTCCCGTCGCCGTTCCCGTTCCCGTTCCCGTTCCCGATGTTCGGGTTGGGGTTGAAACCGGGCGGCAACCCGCCCTCGGGGGTGAAGAAGGGCGGAGTCCGGGAGGAGACGGTCGTGTAGGTGGTGCTCATGGCGTTGTAGAGCGTTTCCGCCGCGCTCGCCAGCGTTTCCAGGTGGTCCAGCCAGATCCGCTTGACGGCGTCGTTGGCGTATGTGTCGCTGCTTCCCAGAGTCGGCGCGCCCCAGTTCCCCAACTCGTCCAGCGGCATCTGGTACCGCCCGTCGGGGTGGAAGGACGTCGTCCACTGCGGGGTCTCCCGGTTCGTCCGGTTGTACCATTCCGTGATCGCGCCGCTGATCCGGGACAGGTCCGAATCCCGCCAGGTCCAGTACGCCTGGATGAAGTTGACGGCGGCCCTGACGACGCCGGACCGCACGTCGCTGATCCCCTGCTGGAGGGTTTGCAACTGGATCTGCATGTCGGTCAACCGCATGGCCAGGTCGTAGATTCTGGCGGCGAACATGCCGGCGGCGTTCCCCTGGAACCCGCCTTCCGGCTCGTCGACCCGCTGGTAGAGGGAGAACAGGCCGTTGCCGGTGTCCGTCCCGTCACTGATCCCCGTGGTCTCGGTCAGGAAGAGGTTGAGCGCGTTGAGCCGGTTGACCGCCTGTTGCTGGGATCCCGCACTGAACGCCGTCGAGTTCGTGATGTAGTTCATCACGTCGACGATTTGTGCCAGATTGGTGCGGAAGACCTGCTCGGCCGAGCTCGCCCCCTCCCACAGGCTCCGGTTGAACCGGTACCCCCAAGCGTGGTTCTGCTGGAGCCCCTGCCGCCAGCGGGCACTGGGCTGCCACCACACGATGTCCCAGTCGTGGGAGGGGAAGCTTCCCGGCGCGATGTGATTGCGGATGTCGTAGACACCCGCGGAGAACCAGTTCTCCCCGGTGAGTGTGCTCAACGCCGGGAGCGGGGGAACGCTGCCCCCCTCCTCGCGGTCAGCGAAGACGTTCATATACCTGACGAGGCGTTCAGGCATCTTCCCTCTCCGTTTCTCTCCGTTCCCTGTTCCCTGTCGTGTCGTGTCAGGGGGTGGCCGGCGGCCCCGTGGCCGGTCCGTTCTCCGTCACCGACGGTGACCCGATGAGGGAGAGCAACTGGGCCGCGGTCAGCTCTTCGTCCTCCTCCAACTCCAGGAAGATCAGCATGTTGCTGTTGAGGCGGTTGATGACACGGCCCGCCTCCGCCTGGAGCTCGCCCAGAGTCGTGCGGATGAGCTGGAGGCTCGTGTCGAACCGGCCGCCGAGAGTGCCCGCCTCCGCCAGCAGGGACGGGTTGCCGATCAGTACGTGCGGGCCCTGCTGCCCTTCGCCGTAGTAGTCGAACTCGGCGATGTGCGTGTTGAGACCCGTGTAGAAGGGGGACAGGTAGTTGGTGACGAACGACCGGACGGTCTCCATGTCGATCGAGGTGATCGGCTCGGGGGGCATGGGAGTTCCTATCGGGACGAGGGGTCGGGGAGGGG
>NZ_JBJJBV010000001.1:0-93475 GCF_045446735.1 Nocardiopsis protaetiae | reverse complement strand
CGTCCCGTTCGCGTTCTCCACCGCGGGCGGGGACAGCGCCTCGGCGCTGGCCGCCGGCTGCCCGGTGGTCGTCAAGGCCCACCCCGGCCACCCGCGCCTGGCCCGGCGCACCACCGAGGCCGTCGTGGCGGCGCTGGCCGCCGCGGGCGCCCCCGAAGGGTCGTTCGCCCTGGTCGAGGGCGTCGAGGCGGGGCGGCTCGCCGTCCTGCACCCGCTGACCCGGGCGGTCGGGTTCACCGGCTCCATCCCGGGCGGGCGGGCGCTGTTCGACCTGGCGGTGTCGCGCCCGGACCCCATCCCGTTCTACGGGGAGCTGGGCAGCGTGAACCCGGTGTTCGTCACCCGGGCCGCGGCCGCCGCCCGCGGCGAGGAGGTCCTCTCGGGATACGCCGAGTCCGCGAACCTGGGCTCGGGGCAGTTCTGCACCAAGCCCGGCGTGGTCTTCGTCCCCGAGGACACCAAGCTGGACACGCTCGTCACCGACTTCGCGGGACGGGGCGCGGCGCCGCTGCTCAACGAGCGGGTCGCCGACGGGTTCGCCCGCGGGCTCGACTCCCTGGCCGGGCACCCGGCCACCGAGGTCCTGGTCCAGGGGGCGGCGGACGGTGACGGCGGCTGGTCGCCGTCGCTGCTGCGCACCGACCTGGACGCGCTGCTGGAGCACTCCGAGACACTGCTGGAGGAGTGCTTCGGCCCGGCCACCCTGGTGGTGACCTACGCCGACGAGCGGCGGCTGCTGGAGGCCGCGGGCGTCCTCCAGGGGCAGCTCACCGTGACCGTGCACGGCGAGGAGGACGACGCGATCGCGCCCGCGCTGCTGGCCCTGGGCGCGTCCGTGGCGGGCCGGGTCGTCTGGAACGGCTGGCCGACGGGGGTGGCGGTCACCCACGCCATGACCCACGGCGGTCCGTACCCGGCGACGACCGCGCCGCTGCACACGTCGGTGGGCAGCACCGCGATCCGCCGCTTCCTGCGCCCGGTGACCTACCAGTCGGTGCCGGACGGGCTGCTTCCGGAGGCCCTGCGCGACGCCAACCCGCTGGGCGTCCCGCGCCGCCTCAACGGCGCGCCCCCGGCGGTCTAGCCGGTCGGCCGGGGCGGGCCCGTGCCCGCCCCGGCCACCTTGGCGGATGAGCCGGTCGGAGCCGTTGCCGGTGTCCGCCTCGGCAGATGAGGTGCCCGGCCGGGCCTGACCGGTGCCCGGGTCGCCGTGGCGCCCCGGGCCTCAGCCCCGATCGGGGAAGCCGGGGAACGCGGGGTCGCCGCTGGCGCCCCAGGCCTCGTACTCCTCCCGGAAGGCCTCGGCGGACTCACGCCGCTTCCGGGCGATCGACCGGTGGGTGAGCGCGCCCAGGGCGAACCCGGCGCCGCCGAGGGAGCCCAGGATGAGGTTCGCCGGCGGCAGCGCGGCGTCGTCCCAGACCAGCGACAGGGCGATGAGCGCCAGAACGGCCAGGGCGCCGGTCCAGCGCAGGGTGATCGTCCGGCCCGGGTACCGGACCCCGAACTCCCGCAGCCGCTGCCCGGCGAGGACGTACCCGTGCCGGTTCACCCACGGGTGCCAGCCGAGCGCGCCCCGGTCCACCAGGTCCTCGGCCATGACCACGTGGTACGGGTCCGCCGCGGGCGGCAGCGCGCCCTCCGCGACCAGCCGCAGGCCGTCCCGCAGGGCGAGCCGGTACACGGCGGCGCCGAGCAGCGCGCACCCCGCCAGGGACAGGACCACGTACAGCACCGGGTAGGCCACCATCCCGTCGGAGACCAGGAAGAACCCGAGGACGGTCAGCAGCACGGCGAAGAGGACGCCGATCACCAGCGCGCTCGTGAGGGCGTGCCCGAGCGGGTCGTTCTGCTGCCGGACCTTCATTGCGGCGGCCCGCACCACTCCTGGCTTCGGCGCTTGCGGCAGTACCGCGGGCCGCGGCGGGATCATGCCGCCCCCCGGTCATAGGCGGCGATGAACGCGCGCGCCCGGCGCCCCTGCCGGAGGACCACCGACCCTGTGAAGCCCGCCAGCGCCGACAGGAACACCTGTGGTGCCGCGTACGTGATCGCCTCGCCCGTCGGCAGGTCCCACAGCAGCAGCGGGGAGAAGGCCCACATCCCCCCGAGCAGCACGACCACCACCACGAAGGCGAACCGGAAGAACCCGGAGGTGTAGGTGGCCCGGATCGATTCCGCCATCGCCCGCCCCAGACGGTCGGTGCCGGGGTCGCCGGTGGGTCTCCCCTCGACGACCACCTGGTGTGTGGCGACCGCCAGCCGTACCGGGTCGGCGTCGGCGGGCAGGGGGTGGCTCGCCTGGGTGCGGCGCAGGATCAGGTCCAGCCGCAGCAGCAGCGCGAGCATCACACAGACGGCCACGCCCAGCACCGTGGCCGGGACCCGTCCGAAGACCGAGGAGACGAGGGGGACGAGCAGGACGGCGCACCCCGCCAGCGGAGCGGACATCAGCACGACCACCAGGGTGCGCAGACCCGGGCGGGCGCGCATGCGGAGTTCACGGCGGGCGGCGCTGACGCGGAGGGCGGATGGCGGGGGGACCATACCCCACACGGTATCGGGCGCCCCACCTGACGGGTAGGTGTGAGGTTCGCCGGAAGCCCTTGGAGACCGGAGTCGGCCACCGTAGTCTCCCGCCATGAGCAGCCACCCGAGCCCTGTCCCCGACGCCGTCGAGGCGCTGATCCGCGACCTGCCCAAGGTCGAACTCCACGTCCACCTCGAAGGCTCCATGCCCGCCGAGACCCTCTTCGAGCTGGCCCGCCGCCACGAGGTGGCGTCCGTCCCCGACACCTTCGACGCGCTGGAGGCCTGGTACGCGTTCACCGACTTCCCGCACTTCCTCGACGTGTACCTGGCCTCCGTGGAGGCCCTGCGCGAGGAGGCCGACTTCGCCCTGCTCACCTCGGCGGTCGCCGAGCGGCTGGCCGCGCAGAACGTCCGCTACGCCGAGCTCCACATCAGCCTGTACACCCACCTCATGCGCGGTGTGCCCGCCAAGGTGGTGTTCGACGGGGTGGAGGCCGCCCGCCGGGAGGCCGAGCTCAAGCACGGTATCCGGCTGCGCTGGATCCCCGACTTCCCCACCGACTTCGGACTGGAGAGTGCCGAGCGGACCCTCGACGCGGTGCTGGCCGACGCGCCGCCCAGCACGGTCGGGTTCGGGGTGGGCGGCACCGGCAGCACCCTGGTCCCCTACGCCGACGTGTTCGCCCGGGCCCGCGCGGCCGGGCTGGCCAGCCTGCCGCACGCGGGGGAGCACGGCGGCCCCGAGCGGGTGGTCGAGGCCCTTGACCTGCTCGGGGCCGAGCGCATCGGGCACGGCATCGACTCCATGCTCGACGGCGACCTGGTGGCGCGCCTGGTCGACGAGCAGGTCCCGATCGACGTCAGTCCCACGTCCAACGTGTGCACGCGGGCGGTGGAACGCATCGGTGACCACCCGCTGCCCGCGATGCTCGACGCCGGGCTGCTGGTCACGCTCAACACCGACGACCCCACCATGTTCGGCACCGACCTGACCGGCGAGTACCGCACCGCCCACCGGCTCGGCCTGACCTCCGCCGACCTGGCGCGGCTGGCCGCCAACGGCGTCCGAGCCTCCTACCTGGGCGCGGCCCACCGGCACGCGCTGCTGGCGGAGATCGCAGAGGTCGCCGCCCGGCACGGGGTCCCGGCCTCCGCCGTGGTCTGACCCGCCCCGGACACGGGTCCGGGCGCCCACGTCGACCGACGTGGACGCCCGGAACGTCCGTGGATCAGGCGGGGGAGTCGGTCAGCGGCAGACCGCACTCGTTGCGCATGTCGATCCAGGTCTGGGCGGCGCCCTCGGCGGCGGCGCCCTCGTAGGGGACGGGCACGCCGCCCTGGATCTGGGCGGGCAGCCAGTCGGCCTGGGTGACCGAGCCCTGGTCGAAGGTGAGGGTGAGCACCCCGGTCTCGGCGGTCGGGCCGTTGAAGTTGTAGAACACGAAGTTGCTCAGCCCGTAGTGCACGTAGGAGTCACCGAGGAACCCGCCCGGGGACAGCACGTGCGCGTGCCCGCCGACGACCGCGGTCGCGCCGGCGTCCACCAGCTCCTGGGCCAGGGTGGGGGCGTGCGGCAGCGGGCAGTGCGAGCCCTCCAGGCCCCAGTGCAGGAACACCACGACGTTGTCGTACTGCCCGGCGGCCTCGGCGACGGCGTCGAGCATGTGCTGCTTCATCTCGCCCTTGGTGGTGGCCATGCCGGGCTTGCCCTCGCCCGCGGTCCACTCGGCCATGAGGTGGTCGTCGAGCACGTCGCTGGCGCCGAACATGGCGACGGTCTGCCCGTTGACCTCGGCCACGTGCGGCGTGTACGCCTCGTTGATGTCGTTGCCGGCGCCGACCAGGGCGACGTCGGAGGCCGCGCCGTTGGCGAGGGTGTCGGCCAGGCCGTCGACCCCGTAGTCCATGCCGTGGTTGTTGGCGATGGTGGCCACGTCCACGCCGGCCTCGGACAGGGCGTCCAGGGCGCTGGTGGGCGCACGGAAGAGGAACTGCTTGCCGGGGGCGGGGGTGCCGCCCTCGGTGATGGCGGTCTCCAGGTTGATCATGGCCAGGTCGGCCGCGGAGAGGTGTTCGGCGATGGGCCCCATCGCGGTGGATGGGTCCTCCAGGCGGGGGCGGAGCATGCCTTCGAACATCACGTCGCCGCCGAAGGCGATGGTGAAGGGGTCGGTGGCGACCTCGGGCTCGGGGCTGGCGCTGGGCGGGGCAGAGGATTCGCCGCCGGCCGCCCCTTGGAGCTGTTCCGGATCGTCGTCGGCCGAGCCGCAGGCGGCGACGAGCAGGAGGGCGAGCGTCGCGGCACCGATGGGCAGGGCCTTGCGCGCGCGGGGACGGATGGGTGCGGGTTGCATGCATGCTCCAGAAGCGGCGGGGGAAACGGGGGGCGTGTCCTGAGGTTCAGGACGCGCGGCGTACGTCTCCGGTTGGCCGGTGCGCGCGAATCCGGGGACCCTGACCCGCTCGTCACCGACGACTACTGATCGTGTTCAGAATATTGCCAAGCGTGTTTATCTGCTGGGTTCGACATCGTCGGGCCCGGGAGCGGGGGGCGACCCTTCGGGTTCAGGGTACGTGTTCGTGACCAGATGTTTTGCTCTGCTTTGCATCGCTTGGGGCGGGTTTTGCCTGATGGGGCTCGTGGGGTTGTCGTCAAGGTGTGACCGGGCGGGTGGGGGGCGGGTCCGGTCGAGATCTCTTTTTTCCGGCTTTTCTCGCAAAAGGGATGTCGGTCCCATTGATTTGAATTCACCGCGCACGGGTTGAGGCGCACCGGGAACTAATCAACGAAGTTGCTTAGCAGGTTGGCGCGGCGGGTTCACCGGGAACTTTTTTCGGCCATAAAATCACTGAGGGTGTTCGTGGTTTCTCTCTGTGTTCACGCTAGAAGCACTCTGATCTGCATCGATTTCATGTAGTTATAATCTTGTTACTCAGAGTGTTGATAACAGAGATAAACATTCCCGGAAAGTGCTTGTGCTTCTTCCCGGGCTTGCTAACGTTTCGGTCCGTCGCCGGTTCGAGAAGAACGCAACCGCGACATCACCGCGGGCCACCCCGCCGTTCCACCGCTTTCGTGTCGGTGACGGGCCCGCACCGCCGACCGGCGGAACCGTGCGCCACCCGGGCGCCCCGCGGACCCCGCGGACCGGTTCCACCCCCACGGCCCCACGCCACGACCGGCGTGCTGCACCCCCAGGTTTCCCTGCGTCGAAAGGCCGCACCAGATGCGCAACACACTCCGTTACTCCTTCGCCACCGCCGTCGCCGCCGGGCTCGCCTTCGTCCCGGCCACCGCGGCCTTCGCGGACACCACCACCAGCGGCTCCGGGGGTGTGGCCTCCGGCAACCAGGTCGTCGTCCCCGTCGACATCGAGGCCGGGCTGTGCGGCAACTCGCTCGCCGTCCTGGGCATCTCCGCGGCCAAGTGCACCCAGGTCTCCGAGGTCCTCTACCAGGCCAGCGGCGGTGGCGGCGACACCACCACCGACGGCTCCGGCGGCGTGCTCTCCGGCAACCAGATCATCATCCCGGTCGACGCGGCCGTGAACGCCTGCGGCAACGCCGTCGCCGTCGGCGGGATCTCCAAGGCCGAGTGCATCGAGGTCGTCGAGGTCCTGGAGGAGGAGTCCGGGAACGGCACCTACTCCACCAGCGGCTCCGGCGGCGTGGCCTCCGGCAACCAGATCGTCGTCCCGGTCGACGCCGCCATCAACATCTGCGGCAACTCGGTGGCGATCCTGGGCGGCGCCAGCTCCAAGTGCACCACCATCATCAACATCATCCAGGCCGCCCCCGAGAACGAGGGCTCCCCCGACGTCTCCACCGACGGCTCCGGCGGTGTCGGCTCGGGCAACCAGGTCGTCGTCCCGGTGGACGCCGCCGTCGACATCTGCGGCAACGCGGTGGGCGTGCTCGGCCTGGCCGAGGCCTCCTGCATGGAGGTCATCTCCGAGAAGCCGGGCAAGCCCGGCAAGCCCGGGAAGCCCGGCAAGCCCGAGGAGCCGGGCGAGGAGACCCCCGAGGAGCCCACGCCCGAGGAGCCGGGCGAGGAGACCCCGGAGAAGCCCCAGCCCGAGAAGCCCCGCGAGGAGGAGAAGCACGAGGAGAAGCCCCAGGGCGACGACAAGCCCGCCCCGCCCCAGCAGGCGGGCGGTGAGCTTCCCCTCACCGGTGGCGCCCTGACCGGCCTGGTCGCGGCCGGCCTGGCCGCCCTCGGCGCCGGCGGCGCGGGACTGTACTTCGCCCGCAAGCGCAAGGCCGCGGTTCCCGCCGACGCGGAGTAGCGGCGAGGGGTGGCGGAACGGGCCCGGCGGACGGCGACGTCCGGCCGGGCCCGCCCGGTGTCAACGATGCGGACGCTGCGCGTGGGTCGGTGCGGGGCGCCCGGAACCGTCTCATACCCTCGAAGACGTGCGCAGAGTCCTGTTCTCCCAACGCATGCTGGCGTTCCACGCGCTGGTCCTGGTCATCGTGCCCAGCTTCATCTGGCTGGGCTTTTGGCAGCTGGACCGCTGGGAACAGCGCAGCGCCTCCGTCGAACTCCAGCAGGGCAACCTGGCCGCCGACCCCGTGTCGGTCGCCGAGCTGACCGAGGTCGGCGGCGACGTGGACCCCGGCGACCGCTGGCGTTCCGTCACGGCCTCCGGCACCTGGGACGCCGAACACGAGATCCTGCTGCGCAACCGCGACGGCTCCGGCGGCGTCGGCTTCCACGTGCTGACCCCGCTGGTCACCGAGGAGGGCCCGGCCCTGCTGGTCAACCGGGGCTGGATCCCGCGCGGTGAGACCGCCCTGGACACCCCCGACGCCCCGCCCGTCCCCGCCGGCACCGTCGAGGTGGTCGGGCGCCTGCACTTCTCCGAGACGGAGCAGAACACCGGGCTGCGCAACCGCGACGACCTGCCCGAGGGGCAGCTGCTCGTGGCGGACGTCCCGATGATCGCCGAGGGGCTGCCCTACCCGGTCTACGGCGGGTACATCGACCTGACCGGGCAGGACCCGGTGCCCGACCCGGCTCCGGAGCGCCTGGAGGTCCGCGAGCTGGACTCCGGGATGAGCCTGTCGTACGCCGTCCAGTGGTGGGTGTTCACGGTCGTCGCCATCGGCGGGTGGGTCTTCCTGGTCCGCCGGGAGCTGAGCGAGGCCCGCGAGGCGGAGGCCGCGGGGGCGGCCGGGGACACCGGCACGGCGGGCGGCCGGGACGGTGTGGACGGCCCGGGCGACGCCGATGACGCCGACGACGCGCCCGTCGCGGCCGCCGCCGGGGAGCGTCCGCGAGAGGATGTCGGCTGACGCCGGTCGGCGGTCACCGACCAGCGCTCACCGACCGGTGCTCACCGATCAGGGCTCACTGACAAGCGCTCACCGACGACAGGGGACACGTGCAGGAACACGACGACTACCCGGTGCCCGGACGTGTGGACCGCCGCCCCGTCGACGCCGACGAGAGCGCCCGCGCCGGGCGCCACTGGTGGGACGGGGCCGCCGACGCCTACCAGGCCGACCACGGCGGGTTCCTCGGTGACGCCGACTTCGTGTGGTGCCCCGAAGGCCTGACCGAGGCCGCGGCCGGGCTCCTGGGCGACCCCGACGACCTGCGCGGACACCGCGTTCTGGAGGTCGGCGGAGGTGCCGGGCAGTGCGGCCGGTGGCTGCGCGCCCAGGGGGTCCGCGAGGTCGTGTCCTTCGACCTGTCGTTCCGCCAGCTCCAGCACTCCCGGCGCATCGACGAGCAGCTCGGGCTGCGCCTGCCCGTGGTGCAGGCCGACGCCCAGCGGCTGCCGTTCGCAGACGCCGCGTTCGACACCGTGTTCTCCTCGTTCGGGGCGTTCCCCTTCGTGCCCTCGGCCGACGACGCCCTCGCGGAGGCGGCCCGGGTGCTGCGGCCCGGCGGGCGGCTGGTGTTCTCGGTGACCCACCCGATCCGGTGGAGCTTCCCCGACGACCCCACCGAGCACGGGTTCACGATCCGCCAGTCGTACTTCGACCGCCGCGCCTACGTGGAGGAGGACGACCACGGGAACGCGATCTACGTGGAGCACCACCACACGGCCGGCGACTGGGTGCGGGGCATCGCCCGGGCCGGGCTGGTGCTCGGAGACCTGGTGGAACCCGAGTGGCCGCAGGGGCACGACCGGGTGTGGGGCGGCTGGGGGCCGGTGCGCGGGCGGATGATCCCGGGGACCGCGATCTTCAGCGCGGACAAGCCCTGAGCCGGGCCGGGAAGTCCTAGGCCGGGCCGGGAAGTCCTAGGCCGGGTCGGTTTCCGGGGTTCCGGCCAGGTACTCCGGCGGCACCGCCGCGACCAGCCACACCCCGTTGCCCGTCACCCGGAACCCGTGGCCGTCCCGGTGCATGCGCCCGGCGGCGACGGTGAGCACCACCGGCCTGCCGCGCCGCGCGCCCACCCGGGTCGCGGTCCCGGCGTCCGGGGACAGGTGCACGTCGTGCCGGTTCATCGGGCGCAGGCCCTCGACGGTGATCGCGGGCAGGAAGCGCCCGACCGTCCCGTGGTAGAGGACCTCCGGCGGAACGGCCGGGGCCAGGCCCAGGTCCACGGACACCGAGTGGCCCTGGCGGGCGCGGATGCGGGTGCGGTCGGCGCTGAACTCGAACCGCTGCTTGTCGTTGCCCGCCACCACCTCGTCGAGCTCCGCCCGGGAGAGCCGGACGTTCGCCCGGCCCAGCCCCGTGAGCAGGGCGTCCACGGAGGTCCACCCCTGCGGGTCCAGCCGCACCCCGGCCCGGTCGGGGTCGTGGCGCAGCACGCGCGCGATGTACTTGGAGGCGCGCACCAGTCGCTTGGGGTCCATCCCCTTCTGTCTCTGCCGTTCCATGCTCATGAACGCATCCTGCTGTGCGGGGGCGCGCCGGTCCAGGGGTTTATCGGGTGGACCGGGCGGCCCGGCGCGCACTAGCCTGCCCTGCTCACTGCAAGAGGAAGAAAAGGAAGGGGAAAGGCCTGTGTCACAGCGGTTGCGGGGCATCTGGGCGGAGACGAGGAAGGCGTTCGAGGCGGAGCGGTACAGCGTCGGCGGCCGGGAGGTGGACCTGTCGGCCGACCTGTCGGCGATGCGGGAGGGGACCCGCCACCACCTGCCGGAGGACATCGCCGCGCTGCCCGTTCCGGGGGCGCGCCACGACACCCGGTTCGAGGTGACCGGGGAGAGCACCCTGGCCGCGCTGCTGCGCCTGGCCGGGGAGGGCGGGTCGGGCACGGAGGGTGCGGCGGCCGACGGGGTGGCGGCGCTCAACTTCGCCTCGGCGCGCAACCCGGGCGGCGGGGTGGCCAACGGTGCGCGCGCCCAGGAGGAGAGCCTGGCCCGGTCCACCGCGCTGTACGCGTCGCTGACCCGGTGCCCGGAATTCTACGAGCACCACCGGGCCGAGCGGTCGCTGCTGTACAGCGACCGGGTGATCTGGTCGCCGCGGGTGCCGGTGCTGTGCGACGACCGGGGCGACCGGCTGGCCGAGCCGCCGGCGGTCGGGTTCCTCACCTGCGCCGCGCCCAACCGGCGGATGATCGAACGGAACGGGGTCGAGAGCGCCGCGGGGGTACCCGGGGTGCTGGCCGCGCGGGCCCGGGGCGTGCTGGCCGTGGCCGCCCACCACGGGGTGGGCGTGCTGGTGCTGGGCGCCTGGGGGTGCGGTGTGTTCGGCAACCGGCCGCCGGAGGTCGCGGCGGCCTTCGCCGAGCACCTGCACGGGGACTACGCCGGGGTGTTCGAGCGGGTGGTGTTCGCGGTCCTGGACCGCGACGGCGGGGTGCGCGAGGCGTTCGACGACCGCTTCCCGGGGCCGGAGGGAGCCTGAGGCCGGGGCCGGTTCAGCGCTCTCGCGCCGCCCGGGCCTTCCGGCGCTCGTCCTCGCCCAGGTTGCGCTCGGCCGACTCGTCGACCTGGGCCAGGCGGCGCAGGACCGCGAGCAGGGTGTCGCCGAGCACCGTCTTGACGACGGCCCCCTCCATCACGTCCTCGGCCTCGGGCAGGCCGCTGATGCGGTCCAGGTCGACACGGGCGATCTGCTCCGCCGAGGCGGCGTAGCGGTCCAGGTCCGCGTCGGTGACCGGGTGGCCGGCCTCGCGGTGCCCGGCCAGGACGACCGCCAGGGCGTCCATGGCGGGGTGGTCGGGGTAGAAGAACCAGCCGAGCCGGGTGACGAACGCGCGGGCCCGCTCGTGGTCCTCCTCCCGCGGCTCGATGTCGGTGCCGACGAGGGGGAGGCGGCGCATCACGAGGCCGAGTTTGGAGTGCAGGCCGACGCCGGGTTCGCCGACCTCGGCGAGGACCTCGCGGACGGTGGCCACGGACAGGCCGCCGACGGTGGTGAGCGCGCGGATCAGGCGCAGTCGGCTCAGGTGTTCGTTGCCGTAGCGGGCCTGGTTGCGGCCGGTGGCCTCACCGCGGGGGAGCAGGCCCTCCCGCAGGTAGTACTTGATGGTCGGGATGGGGACCCCGGACCGTTCGCTGAGTTCGGCGATGCGCATGCGGACATCTTCTCCTGGCGGCTCTTGCGCGACTCACATGGATAGTGGATAGTGTTGATATCTACTCTGGATAGTTGAAGTATCTATAAGGAGTATCCCATGAACCCCCCGACCACCCTGCGCGCCGTCATCGACCTGCACCGACCGCTCACCCTGACCGCGCTCCTGTGCGCGGCCGTGCTGCTGGTGTCCGTCCCCGGTATCTTCCTCGACGGCAGGACCATCGTCGGCGACCCCGCCTGGCTCAAGCCCACCAAGTTCGCGATCTCCATCGCGATCTACAACCTGACCTTCGCCTGGCTGCTGTCCCTGCTCACCAGGTGGCGCCGCACCGGCTGGTGGCTGGGGACGGTCATCGCCGCGATGGTCGCCGGCGAGCTGGTCGCCATCACCCTCCAGGCGGTGCGCGGGCGGGCCAGCCACTTCAACTACTCCACCGCGTTCGACGGCGCCGTCTACTCGCTGATGGCGTTCATGATCGTCACGGTCTGGGTCGCCACCTTCGCCATCGGCGTGATCCTGCTGGTCCAGCGCCTGGGCGAGCGGTCCGTCACCGTCGCCATCCGCGCCTCCCTCGCGATCGCCCTCGCTGGCATGGCCGTCGCGTTCTTCATGACCTCGCCCACCGCCGAACAGATGGTCACCCTCCAGCAGGGCGGCCCGGAGGACGTGATCGGCGCGCACACCGTCGGGATGCCCGACGGCGGCCCGGGCCTGCCGCTGGTCGGCTGGAGCACGGTCGCCGGCGACCTGCGCGTCGCCCACTTCGTGGGCCTGCACGGCCTCCAGGTGATCATCCTGTTCGCGTTCGCGCTGATCGCCCTCGCCGGCCGCCACCCGCGCCTGGCCGACGACGCCGTGCGCACCCGGCTGGTCCTGGTCGCCTCCGGCTCCTACGCGGGGCTGCTCGCCCTGCTCACCTGGCAGGCCCTGCGCGGCCAGTCCGTCGTCGCCCCGGACGCCCTCACCCTGGGCGCCGCCGCCGCGCTGGCCGCCGCCACCGCCGCGGGCACCTGGTGGGCCCTGCGCCGCACCCGCCAGCGCGTATGATCCCGGGTGACCGGACGGAGGCGGCCATGCGGCTCAAGCTCGATTTGCATGACATCTTCAACAAGGGCCGCGACATCGACCGCGCCCTCGCGGACATCATGGACGAGGCCGAGCGCACGGGCGCCAAGACCGTGGAGATCATCCCCGGCAAGGGGTCGGGCCAGCTCAAGAAGCGGGTGCTCCGCTTCCTCGACCGCAAGGACGTCAAGGCCCGCTACCACCGCGTCGAGAAGGATTCCAAGAACTTCGGCCGCCTCTTCGTCCACTTCAAGCGGTGAAGGGCTCCCCGGCCAGGGCGGCGCAGGCGGCGAGGAGGTGCCGCAGCGGCGGCTCCGGGGGGCCGGGGCGGACCGCGAGCGAGGTCGTGGAACGGGGCGCCGACAGCTCCCGGAAGGCGATCCCGGGCATCGGCGGCACCGGGCCCACCGGATAGAAGAGCGTCCAGGACGGGTCGGAGTGGGCCAGGTCGACGAGCGTCTCCTGCAACCGGGTGAAGGGCGGGCCCGCCGGAGGGTCGATCCCCGCGGCGCGGAAGGCGTCGGTCACCAGGGTGTGGAACGGCGGGTTGGCGCGGCGCGGGGCCAGGCGCACCGGGAGGTCTCCGAGGTCGGTCAGGTTCAGTGTCTCGCGGTCGGCCAGCGGGTGACCGGCGGGCAGGGCCGCGATCAGCGGGTCCGACCAGGCCGGGAGCAGTTCCAGGCCGGGTTCCCCCACCACGTCGCGGACGACCGCGGCGTCCAGTGTCCCGGCCCGCACCCCTGAGAGCCGTTCGGCCAGGGAGGTCCGGGTCAGGTTCACCCGCAGCAGCGGCGCCCGCCCGGCCAGCACCTCCAGCAGCGCGACGAAGCGCTCCCCAGGGCCGGGGCCGGTCCCCAGCCGGAGCACGTCGGACTCGCGGGAGGCCAGCCCCGCGGCCACGCGCCGGGTGCGTTCGACCGCCGCCAGCACGTTGCGGGCCTCGGGCAGCAGGCGGGCCCCGGCGTCGCTCAGCCGCACGTGGCGTGTGGAGCGGTCGAACAGGACCACCCCCAGCTCCCGCTCCAGGCGGCGGACCTGCTGGCTCACCGCGGGCTGGCCGACGTGCAGGCGTTCGGCGGCACGCGCGAAACCGCCCTCGTCCGCCACGGCCGCGAAGTAGGCCAGCTGCCGCAGCTCCACGGTGGTCCCCCGCTCATTTATCACGATCCCTGATAACTGTACGTGCGGATCGTGTCTGGTTCGCGGGCCCCCGCGGCGATGGGATCGGGGGCATGGAGACCACATCGAACCCGGCCCTCGCGCCGGAGCTGGCGCGCCGAGTGCGCGGCCCGGTGCTGACACCGGGACGGGACGGATACGACGAGGAGACCGCGGGGTTCAACCTCGCCGCCGAACGCAGGCCCCCGCTGGTCCTCGGCGCGACCGGCCCCGAGGACGTGCGCGCGGCCGTCGGCTTCGCCGCCGAGCGCGGCCTCCGGCTGGCGGTCCACGCCACCGGCCACGGGGCGGGACTCCCCGTGGCCGACGGCCTGCTCGTGTCCACGCGGCGGATGGACGGCGTGCGCGTCGACCCGCGGACCCGTACCGCCCGGATCGGGGCCGGGACGCGCTGGCACCGGGTGATCGAGGCCGCCGCCCGGCACGGCCTCGCCCCGTTGAACGGCTCCTCGCCGCTGGTCGGAGCGGTCTCCTACACGCTCGGCGGCGGCCTGCCGGTGCTGGGCCGCACCTTCGGGTGGGCCGCCGACCGGCTCCGGAGCGTCGACATCGCCACCCCCGCGCACGGCCCGGTCACCGCCGCGCCCGACCGGCACACCGACCTCTACTGGGCGCTGCGCGGCGGCGGCACCGGGTACGGGGCGGTCACCGCCGTGGAGATCGGCCTCGTCCCGCTCGCCGGACTCTACGGCGGCGGCCTCTACTTCCCCGGCGCGTCGGCGGAACGGGTCCTGACGGCCTGGTGGGAGTGGACCGGGACGATCCCGGAGGCCATGAACACCTCGATCGCCCTGCTGAACCTCCCGGACGCGCCGGGGGTGCCGGAGCCCCTGCGCGGCCGCCCGGTGGTCCACGTCCGCATCGCCCACGTCGGCCGCCCCGAGGCGGGGGAGGCCCTGGTCGCACCGCTGCGCGCACTGGGCCCCCGGCTGTTGGACACCGTCGCCCGGATGCCCGTGACCTCGATCGCGGCCGTTCACGACGACCCGACCGAGCCCATGCCCTACGACGAGCGTTCGCTCATGCTCGGCCCCCTGGACACCGGCGCCCTCGCCGTCCTGCTCGAACAGGCCGGGACCGGCCTGGTGATGGTCGAACTCCGCCACCTGGGCGGGGCCCTGGGGCGGCGGCCCGACCCGGCGGGACCGTTCGACGCGATCGCGCACCGGGGCGCCTCCTACAGCCTGGCCACGCTGGCGGCCGTGCCCGGACCGGGAGCGATCGGCTGGGTGCACGGCCCCGGAGCTCCCGGTTCCGGAGCTCCCGGTTCCGGGGTGCCCGGTTCCGGGGCGCCCGGACCGTACGAGGCCGCCGCCCTGCTCGACCGGATGGCGCCGTGGGGCACCGGGCGGCGCTTCGCCAACTTCCTCGGCGGCCCGCGGGCGGCCTTCCTGGCCTGCGAGGCCTACACCCCCGACGTCCTCACCCGGCTGGCCGCGGTCAAGGACACCTACGACCCGGACCACCTCCTCCCCGCCGCCCACCTGACCGGGAGCCACCTGTGACCACCGATACGACCACCCGCCCCGCACCGGGCGCCCGCGCCACCGGACTCCGGATCGGGGCGCTCTTCGGACCGGCCGTCTTCGGGGTGACGGCCGCGGGCGTCGCCCTCCCCGAGGTCGCCGCCGACCTGGGGGTCTCCCCCTCCCTCGCCGTTTGGGTGCTGACCGCGCACGCGCTCGCCCTCGGCATCGGAACGGCGCTCTTCGGCCGCCTCTCCGACGGCCTGGGCGGCCGGTCCGTGCTCGTGGCGGGCGCGGCCCTGCTGGCCGCGGGGTCGGTGCTGTGCCTGGTCGCGGGCGGCCTGGGCGCCCTCATCGCGGGGCGTCTCCTCCTCGCCTCAGGTTCGGGGGCCGTGGCCGCTGTGGCGCTCGGGCTCACCGCGGCGGTCCGGCCCGACCGGCGGGCCGCCGTGCTCGCCGTGTTCGGGGGCGCGCTGGCGGCCTGTTCGGCCTGCGCCACCCTGGCCGGCGGCGCCGTCACCGAACTGCTCTCCTGGCGGGTCACCGTCATCCTGCCCACGCTGTCCCTGGCGGCCGTCCCGCTGTGCCTGCGGCTCGTGGACCGCCGGGGGACGGGACGGCCCGCCGACCTGCCCGGGGCGGCCCTCCTCGCGGTCGCCGCAGCCGCCGCGCTGGTGCTCCCGCAGTCCCCGTCGCTCGGCCTGCCGATGCCGGCCACCGCCGCCGTGGCCGCCGCGGCCGTCCTCGCCGGGGGCGCGCTCGCGCTGCGCGTCCGCCGCGTTCCGGAGGGGTTCGTGCCGCGCCGCCTGGCCGCCGACCGCGCCTACCTCGCGGCGGCGGCCGTCGGGGGGTGCGTCTACGCCGGGCTGTTCGCCGCCGTGTACGCGGTGCCGCAGGTCCTCGTGGTCGAGCACGGCTGGGATGTCCTCGCCGTCGGCCTGTGGCTGCTGCCCGGCGCGGCCGTCGGAGGTGTGCTCTCCCGGCTGGCGGGCGGGCTTGTCGGCGGCCGGGGGGCGCGGCCCGTGCTGGGCCTGACGGCCGCCGCGTTCGGGACGGTGCTGATCGCGGCGGGCGCGGTCGGGGAGGGACCGCTCGGGGAGGGGCCGCTCGGGGAGACGCCGGTCCTGCCCGTGGCCGGGGCGTCGCTGGGCTTCGCGGCGTTCTCGATCGCCCAGGTCGTCGTCACTGGGATGATGGCGCGCAGGCTCGCTCCGGCCGAACGCGGCGGCGGCCTGGGCCTGCTCAACCTGGCCTTCTTCGTCGGAGGAGGCGCGGGTGCGGCGATCGCGGGCGCCGTGGCGGGGATCGCCGGACCCTCGGCCGCGCTCGCCGTCGCGGGAGTGCTGCCGCTGCTGGGAGGAGTGGTCGCCTTCCGCCTCCGATGATTCGAAATCGTGTTCGGTTGATTGCGGTGAGTTGTGAGAGTCTTTGCCGCCTCCATCCCCGGGACCTCGGGAGGACGGTCCACACTCGGGAATGACGTGTCCACGAGAGGGGACCAGATGATCACGACCGACTTCCTGCCCGGATCGCCCTGCTGGGTCGATGTGTCCTCACCCGACACCGAGGCCTCGGCCTCCTTCTACCAGCGGGTCTTCGGCTGGAAGGCGGTTCAGGAGGTCCCCGAGGCCGCCGGATACCTGGGGCTGCAACTCGACGGGGCCACCGTCGCCGGGCTCACCCCCCTCGCGGGGGAGGGCGAGCGCCCCGGGTGGACGGTCTTCTTCCACGACCCCGACGTGGACTCCACGGTGCCCGCCGTCGAACGCCTGGGCGGCAGCGTGCTGGTCGAGCCGTTCGACGTCCTGGGCCTGGGCCGCACCGCCCAGTTCTTCGACCCCCAGGGCGCGCGGTTCGCCGTCTGGAAGCCCATCGGATTCCCCGGTGTGCAGCGCGCCGACGTCCCCGGGAGCCTGTGCAGGGTGGAGCTGTGGACCCCCGACGGGGACGGCTCGGTGGACTTCTACCGGGAGCTGTTCCGCTGGAACTACACCGACTCCCCCCGCCCGGCCGAGAACGGCCGGTACCGCGTCATCACCCCCGCCCGGGCCGGTCGCGACCGTGACCAGGGCGGCATCATGGCCCTGCCCCCCGAGCGGGTCGACGACACCGAGGGCTCGGCCGAGTGGAACCCGGTGTTCCAGGTGGCCGACGCAGACGAGGCCCTGGAGGCCGTCCGCATCGGAGGCGGACAGGTCTACATGGGCCCCGAGGACACCCCCGACGTGGGCCGCATCGCGGTCTGCGCCGACCCCTTCGGTGCCGGATTCATCCTGCTGGAGCCTTCGCAGGAGTGAATCCCCGGGGTGTCCTCCGCCTCCGAAGAGCGGGGGCGGGGGGCCTGGTTCCCCGCTCCCCCCTCACCGGCGGGAGACCGACGAGGATCACTGGCGTGAGACCGCCGAGGCCCCGCCGCGCAGGACGAACTTCTGGATCTTGCCGGTGGCCGTCTTGGGCAGCGCCTCCACGAACTCCACACCGGTCGGCGCCTTGAAGTGCGCCAGGTTGTCCCGGGCGAAGCCGATGATCTCCTGTTCGGTGGCCCGCGCCCCCTCGCGCAGCACCACCGCGGCGCGCGGCGACTCGCCCCACTTCTCGTGGGCGACGCCGAACACCGCCACCTCCAGGACCGCCGGATGGCGCAGCAGCACACCCTCGACCTCGACGGAGGAGATGTTCTCCCCGCCGGAGATGATGACGTCCTTGAGCCGGTCCTGGATCTCCACGTACCCGTCCGGGTGCACCACGGCGGCGTCGCCGCTGTGGAACCAGCCGTCGCCCATGGCGCGTTCGGTGGCCTCGGGGTCGTTGTAGTACCCCTTCATCACCACGTTGCCGCGCACGGTGATCTCCCCGACGGTCTTGCCGTCCCAGGGCACCTCCGCGCCGTCCTCGCCGACCACGCGCAGCTCGCCGGAGGTGATGAGCTCGACGCCCTGGCGGGCCTTGACCGCGGCCCGCTCGCCCAGCGGCAGCCCCGCGTGCTCGGCGCGGGGCTCGCAGACCGTGATGAACGGCGCCGTCTCGGTCAGGCCGTACACGTGGGTGACGGTCCAGCCGAACCCGTCCTCCAGGCGCTCGATGGTGGCCGCCGCCGGGGAGGCGCCCGCCGTGAACACGTGGACCCCGGCCGGGACCTCGCCGCGCACGTCGTCGGGGGCGTTGGCCAGCATGATGAGCACGGTCGGCGCGGCGCACAGCCACCGCACGTCCTCGGTGCGGACCAGCTCGAACACCGTCGCCGGGTCCATCGCCGGCAGGCACACGTGCACCCCGGCGGCGGCCGTCACCGTCCAGGTGAACGTCCAGCCGTTGGCGTGGAACATCGGCAGCGTCCACAGGTAGGACTCGCCGATGCCGATCCGCCCGTAGAGCAGGGTGCCCACCGAGTTCATGTAGGCGTTGCGGTGGGTGATCATCACACCTTTGGGGCGGGCGGTGGTCCCCGAGGTGTAGTTGATGGTCAGCAGGTCGAGCTCGTCGATCTCGTGCCGGTCGAACGCCGACGCCGCCCCCGCGAGCAGCTCCTCGTAGTCCTCCCACCCCTCCCGCGCCCCCTCCAGGGCGACGAACCGCTCCACCCCCGGCATCCGGTCGCGCACCCCGTCGACCGCGTCCAGCTGGTCGGCGTGCACGCACAGCACCTTGGCGCCGGAGTGGTTCACGATGTAGACGAAGTCCTCGGCGGTCAGCCGGAAGTTCACCGGCACCAGCACCGCCCCCAGCTGCGGCACCGCGTAGAACGACTCCAGCTGGGCGTGGGTGTTGGGCGCGATGTAGGCGACCCGGTCGCCCGGCGCCACCCCCATCCCCTGGAGCACCGACGACCACCGGTCGCAGCGGTCGAAGAACTCCTCGTAGGTCAGCCGCAGGTCGCGGTCGACCACCGCGAGCCGGTCGGGGTGCAGCCTGCGGGTCCGGCGGGCGAACTCCAAAGGGGTGAGCGCGAGTTCCATTGCGGCCTTTCTCTGCGTCTCTCGGTGTCGTGTCTCGGAGCCTGGTCTCGGTTTCGTGCCTCGGTGTCGGCTCTCTGCGCCGTGTCTCCGCGTTGTGTCCCGGTGTCGGTTCTCCGCGCCGTGTCCCCGCGTCGTGGTGGCGGACGTGGTGGGCCCGGCGTGCGTGGCGGATGCGGTGTGCGTGGTGGGCGTGGCGGATGTGGTGGGCGCGGTGGGCGCGGTCAGAGGTCGAACAACCGGGCGGCGTTGTCGTGCAGGACGCCGCGCAGCCAGTCGTCGCCCAGGTCGAGATCGACCAGGGCGTCGAGCTGTTCCAGGTAGGGGTAGGGGATGTTCGGGTAGTCCGTGCCGAGCAGGACGCGGTCGGCCAGGTCCTTGAGCCGGGGGTACCCGTCGGCGGGAAAGGGGGCGTGCCGCTCGGTGAACCGGGTGAACACCATGGTCGTGTCCAGGTGCACGCCCGGATAGCGCTCGGCTAGGTCGAGGAAGGCCGTGTACTCGGGAGATCCGGCGTGGGCGATGACCGCGGTCAGCCCGGGGTGGCGGCGCAGCACCTCCCCGAACGGCCCCGGCCCGGTGTGCTCGCCGGGCAGCGGCCCGGACCCGCAGTGCACCACGACCGGCACCCCGGCGTCGGCGAGCGCGCCCCAGGCCTCGTCGAGCAGCGGGTCGCGCGGGTCGTAGCCGCCGACCTGAACGTGGGCCTTGAACACCCGGGCGCCCGCGGCGATGGCGGCCGGAACGTAGTCGCGTGCCTCGGGCTCGGGGTAGAGGGTGCCGCCGTGCAGGCAGTCGGGGTGGTCGGCGGCGAACCCGGCGGCCCAGTCGTTGAGCCAGGCGGCCATGCCGGGGCGGTGGGCGTAGAACAGCGAGGTGTAGCGCCGCACCCCGAACTCCCGGAGCCGGGCGACCCGGGTCGCCTCGTCGTCCCGGTAGGTGATGGGCCAGTAGCCGCCCAGGGCGTCGAAGTACGCCCACACCTTGCGCAGCACGTTGTCCGGCATGAAATGGGTGTGCACGTCCACGAGCCCGGGCAGGCCCAGGCCCTGCCAGAGGCGGCGGACGGCGATGGACTCGGTTGAGACGTCGGTCACACGGACACGATACGAGGGGGACCGGTCACGGGCCAGTCCAGGGACCGGATAACCGAATCCGTTTTAAGTCGCCAACCGGAGAGGGTATCCGCGGATCGGCCTGAGGCGGATGGCGAATCCGGTTCGGGCGAGAGCGGATGTGGAACGGCACGAGGATCGGATAACCGAATCCCATTCGAGCCGCTGGCCGGATCGCCGGTCCTGCGGTCGGCCGGGCCGCCGTTCAAACCGCCGGTCCGACCGCCGGCCGGAGCGTTGGTCCGATCGCCAACCGGGCCGCTGGCCGGATCGCCAACCGGATTGCTGGTCCGATCGCCAGCCAGACCGCTGGCCGGATCGTTGGTCCGACCGCTAACCGGATTGCTGGGCGGATCGCCGACCAGGTCGCTGGCCGGATCGGCGGCGGCCAGGCCGCTGGGCAGATCGCCAGCCAGACCGCTGGCCGACTCGGCGGCCAGGCCGCTGGTCGGACCGGCGGTCGGGCCGTTGTTCGGACCGGCGGTCAGAGGGCCAGCAGCAGGACCCCGGCGACGACGATCGCGGATGCGGCGACGCGCACCGCTCCGAACCGCTCCTTGAACAGCAGGCTGCCCAGCAGCGCCGCGAACACGATGCTGGTCTCGCGCAGCGCGGCGATCCCCGCCAGCGCGCCGCCCAGCTGCGCCCACAGCACGATCCCGTAGGCGGTCGCACTGATCGCGCCGCCCGCCAGGCCGACCTTCCACACCGGCTTGAGCTGGGAGAGCAGCCGTCCCCGCCGGGTGAGCACCGCCACCAGAAAGAACACCGGCCCCTGCAACACCATGATCCACGTGATGTAGCCCAGCGGATCCTGGGTGAACCGCACCCCGTAGGCGTCCACCACCGTGTACGCCGCGATGGCCAGGCCGGTGGCGAACGCGGCGGGCAGCGCCGTCAGCTGCGCCCGGGTGGGGCGCCCGCCCGCGAACACGAGGATCATCAGCCCGGCCGAGACGACCAGCACCCCCAGCAGGTGGGGCACGGACATGGCCTCACCCAGCAGCGTCACCCCGACCAGCGCCACCACCCACGGGGCGGTGCCCCGGGCCAGCGGGTACACCTGCCCGAACTCGCCGCTGCGGTAGGAGGCCATCAGCAGCCCGAAGTACACCAGGTGGGTGAGCACGGAGGCGGTCAGGAACGGCCAGGCCTCCCGGGGCGGCGGGCCCACGACGAACAGCAGCGGCAGCGCGGGGGCCATGCCGCCCAGGCCGATGAGCGCGAAGCCCAGGAGCCGGTCGGTGATGCCGTGCGCGATGGCGTTCCAGGCGGCGTGCAGCAGCGCGGCGAAGAGCACCGCGGCCACGATCACAGGAGTCATGGGAGGTTTCGTCTCGGAGGTGGACAAGGCCGCCCACCCTACTCCCGAGCCTCTTTCATGTTCGCAGCCGCTTGAGCACCGGCCCGGGGCGCCCGCAGGTCTCAGTCGGCGGCATGGTCAAGTTTGATTAGGTGCCCCAGAAGCCTCAGGGGTCACATCGGTCCCGTGGTCGCCTGAACCTCGCCCCCCGGGCGGCCGCAGGTCTCGCTCGGTGGCGTGGTCAAGTTTGACTAGGTGCCCCAATCGCCCCAGGAGTCACGCTGGCTGCTCAGGTCCCTGGAGTCCCGCACTGTGCGGCGGCCGTCCGCCGATGGCGCGGAACGGAAGCGCCCGGAAGTCAAAGTTGACCAGTCGCCTCATTCGCCCCAATGGTCACACCGGCCCCTCGGTTCCCGGGCCCGCGCTGTGCGGCCGCCCGGCCCCGCCCCCGGGCGGCCACAGGGGGCGCGCGGCTCAGGGGCGGCGGCGGGAGCGGGCGTTGGTGGGGGCGATGCGGTCGTTGCGCAGGTGCTCGAACACGATCGACGCGCGCACGTCGGCCACCTCGGGGCGTTCGGTCAGCTTGTCGATGACGAACGCGTAGAGGCTGTTGTTGTCCGGCAGCGCCACGTGGATGAGGAAGTCCTCGCTGCCGGAGGTCACGAACACCGACAGCGTGTCCGGCAGCGAGAGCACCCAGTCGCGGAACGCCTCGATGTTGTGCCGCGAGGGCTTTTCCACGCTCACGGTGATGAGCGCCTGTACCGGCCGGCCGATGAGCTCCAGGTCCACGTCCAGCAGTGAGCCGCGAATCACACCCCTTTCGCGCAGTGCGCGGGTCCGATCCAGGGTCGTCGTGGGCGATGCGCCCACCGCCGCGGCCACATCGCGGTTGGTCTTCCGTGCGTCCGCCTGGAGTTCGGCCAGGATCGCCGTATCAAGTTCGTCGAGATCAGCCATACACGCATCATACCCGTATTAAGTACGGAAAGTTGTGTATACAGCCGAGCTATGCTTACCATTTACGCGACAAGGTCGTATTTGGCTCGCTTGAGAAGAGACCCTTCGAAGGCAGGCAATGACGCTCGCCGGGCGACCTGGCTCTGGTGCAACGCCGCACCACCGCTGAACAAAAGGGACGTCCGTCGCCGTTATGTCACCTTCGTCGATGACGGCCGTCGCCGACCGACCGTCGGCACGGCCCGCAGCCCCGGCGCCCACCACACAACGCCGGGGCCGCCTCCTCGCCCTCGTGGCCATCGCCTGCGCGGCGCTCAACCTGCGCCTGGTGGTCACCTCTCTGTCACCCCTGCTGACCACGATCTCCGCGGAGTTCGGGTTCACCGCCACCGTCGTCGGTGTCTTCGGAACTCTGCCGCTGATCGCCTTCGCCGTGTTCGGCCTGGTCACGCCGTTGATCATGCGCCGGATCGGCCCCGAGGCCACGGTCGTGCTCAGCATGCTCCTCACCGCCGCCGGGCAGGCGCTGCGCGCCTTCGCCCCCGACACCGGCACCCTGCTGCTGCTCACCGCCGTGGCGCTCACCGGCGCCGCGCTGGGCAACGTGGTGCTGCCCCCGCTGATCAAGCAGTACTTCCCCGACCGGCTGGCCGCGCTGAGCACGGTCCAGATGGTCGCCATCCACATCGGCGCCCTGTTCCCGCCCCTGGTGGCGGTGCCCCTGGCGGAGGCCTTCGGCTGGCGGGTCGCGCTGGGCTCCTGGGCGGTCGTCGCCCTGGCCGCGGGCCTGCTGTGGGCGGCCCAGTGGATGTCCCCGGGTTCGCGCCGCACCGGCCGCACCGCCCAGGCCGACCAGGGTCCCGAACTCGCCCGGCCGCTGTACCGGGTGGGCATGGCCTGGCGGATGGCGCTGCTGTTCGGCCTGGTCACCTGGAACGTCTTCACCCTGTTCACCTGGCTTCCGGCGCTGCTCACCGACGCCGGGCACACCTCCGCCTACGCCGGGACGATGGTGTCCCTCATGGTCGGGGTGAGCCTGCTGTTCGGCCTGGTCGCGCCGACGGTCACCGCCCGGGCCGCCGACACGTTCCCGATCGTCGCGCTGGGCGTGGCCGGGTACGCCGCCGGATACCTGGGCCTGGCCGCGGGCCCGGCCTGGCTGGCCCCGCTGTGGACGTGCTTCCTGGGCCTGGGCACGAGCCTGTTCGTGGTCGTCATGACCATGATCAACACCCGCGCCACCACGGCCCGCGGCTCGGCCTCGCTGTCGGGGTTCGTCCAGGGGGTGGGCAGCGGCGTCGCCCTGGGCGGTCCGCTGCTGTTCGGCCTGTTCGCGGAGCTGACCGGCGGGTGGACCCTGTCGTACCTGCTCGTCGCGGGCGGCTCTCTGGTCGGTGCGGTGGTGGTCGCCTACCTTGAGCGCACCCCGTGGACGATCGAGGCCGCCGCGGCCGGGCAGCGGCCCGCGCGCCGGGGGCGGAACTCCACCGCCGACCGTGCGGACGGCCGCCGGTCCAACGACCGCCGCCCCGACGAGCACCGGCCCGACGGCCGCCGCTCCCGCGCGCAGCGGGACTGACCGCTCCCGGGAGGGCCTTCGGCCCGCTCCGATCACCGCGTGGGGTTCTCACCCAGGAACCCCACGCGGTTCTCTTTTCCCTTTTCTCCCATGTGGCGCACAGGATTCACGTGCATCTGCATTCTCACGGGATTCTTTACGGCGCAGGTGAACGGAGTTCCCACCCTCGGGTCAAGGGGAGTTGGTACTGATTTCCGGTGGATTCGTGGCCGGACGTGGCCAGAGGAGAGAAGCCCCACGTTAGAGGCGTATCGGGAGTCGCGCCCAATGTCGTCATCACCTTTTCCGACCTGCGAAGAGAAGGTTTCCGACATGAATCCCCGATGTACACGATCCATCCCGACAAAGACGTTTAAGGTGAGGAATGCGCGCATAATGGCGGCATGACAACCTCACCCCCCGGACAGCCCCCCGGGAGGCTCCCCTGACCCCGGAGACGGCGTGTGCCGGTCGGCCCGCAGGCGGCCCCGCACACGCCCATGGAGCAGAACAGGCCGGCATCGCGTCATCCCCGGTACCGGAGGGACCCTCAGGGGAGTCGATCACCATGGCGGCGGACCAACTCCGTTACCACCCGTCTTTCACCATTCGCCGATCTCCCGTGCCCGGCACGGCGGACCGCCTTCCGTTCCCCGGCGCGGACGCCCCACCGCCGCCACCGGCCGGACCGGACATACCGGCACCGGCACCGACCTCGGCCCTGGTCCCGACCCAGGTCTCGGCTCAGATCCCGAGCCAGGTCCCGACCTCGGCCACCGGCGCCGCGCAGGTCCCGCTCACCGACTCACGCCCGCTCACCGACCCGCGCCCTCTCGCCGCCGACCCGCCCCCGCTCATCCGCAACCGGGACTTCCAGGCCCTGTGGACCAGCCGGTTCTTCGCCGGGCTCGGCAAGGAGAGCGGCGAGGTCGCCTACCCGCTGCTGTGCCTCCTGCTCGCCGGGTCCGCGGCCCAAGCCGGGGCCATCGGCGCCGCCCAGGTGGTCACGACCATGATCGCCGCCGTCGTCGGCGGCTCGCTCGCCGACCGCTCCAACCGGCGCGTCGTCCTGCTCTGCTGCGACCTGGGGCGGCTCGTCCTGCTCGGCGCGTTCGGGACCGTGCTGCTCAGCGGCAACGTCACCTTCCCGGTCATCATCGCCGTCGCGGTGTGCTCCTCGGCGCTCATGGGCGTCTCCAACCCGGTGGCCATGGCCGCCATCAAGCAGCTGGTCCCCGCGCCGCAGGTGGCGGACGCCTCCGCCCAGAACCAGATCCGCTTCTTCAGCACCAGCGCCCTGGGCGCACCCGTCGCCGGGTTCCTGTTCAACCTCGGCCGGGCCTTCCCGTTCCTGGCCGAGGCACTGGCCTACCTGGTGTCGGCGACGCTGGTGCTGTTCATCCGGCGCCCCATGCAGGCGCCCGGGTACCGCACCCGCGAGCCGTGGACGCTGCGCGGCATGGTCGGCGGGTTCGTGTTCCTGGCCCGGCACCCCATCCTGCGGCCGATGCTGATGTGGATCGTCGGCTTCAACATCGCCTTCACCCAGACCGGGGCGTTCCTGGCGCTCATCGCCACCGCCGAGAGCCAGGGGGCGGGCCACCTCCAGATCGGCCTCACCGTGTCCCTCGCCGGGACCGGCGGGCTGGTCGGCGCGCTGCTGGCCGGGCCGGTCATCAAGCTGGTGCGGCCCTCGGCGACGTTCCTGGCCGCCGCCTGGTCGGCGCCGGTGTGCGCGCTCGCGCTGGTGATCGCGCCCAACCTGCTGTCGCTGGGCCTGCTGGTCGGGTGTGTGTTCGCGATCGTCCCGTGCGTGAACGCGGTGTTCTACGGCTACATCGCGGCGTCGGTCACCGACGAGTACCAGGGCCGGGTGCTGGGAGCGGTCACGTTCATGTGCCTGGTGTCCCAGCCGATCGGCATCCTGGGCGTGGGCCTGCTGTTCGACGCCGCCGGGTCCACCTGGGTTTTCCTGGCCATGGCCGCGGTGTCGGGGCTGGCCGCCCTGTTCAGCCTCTCCCCGGTGATGCGCGACCTGCCCCGGCCCGAGGACGTCACCGTCGAGTGAACGCCCCCGGGCCGCCGAGCCGTCGAGCCGCTGGCCGTCAGCCCCGGATGGGCATCGCCATGATCGGCTCGGAGGTGGGCTGCTCGGAACCGCCGAGCGGTTCGACGGTCACCGCCACCCCCTCGGTGTCGGCGCCCTGCGCCGCGGCCGGGATCGGGGCGACCACGCCCCGGTCGTCGACCGGCAGCACCCCGGCCGAGTACACGGAGCCGTCGGCCCGCGTGAACCACAGCTGGTAGTCCCCGTCCTCCAACGGTTCCAGGCCGTGGCCGCTGAACACCAGGCTGCCGTGCGCCTCGGAGTACACCGCCGCCACGAACACGCCCTCCATGGGCTCGGCGGCGGTGTACTCCGCGTCCGGGTCCGACAGCACCGCGGCCACCTGCCGCTCGTTCTCCTGGAGGACCCGGACACGCTGCGCCTGATCCCAGGCCACCGCGCCCAGCGCCACCGCCACCGCCAGGCAGGCGGCGATCGCCCAGGTCGATCCGCGCGTCCACCAGCGGCGGCCCGGCTCGGCCAGCCGGGCGGGCGGCGGGGCCAGCTGGCGGGTGCGCGCCACCTCGGCCAGCACCCGGGCGCGCAGTTCCGGCGGGGGTGTCGTCCGCGCGGCCTCGCCCAGCAGCGCGGTGGTCTCGGTGAACCCGCGCACCTCCTGCACACAGGAGTCGCACCGGGCCAGGTGGTCCTCGAACCGGACCGACTCCTCCGGTGTCAGCGCGTTCAGGGCGTAGGCGCCCGACAGTGTGTGCGGGTCCTGCCGCAGTCTCCGGCTCACCACTCCACCCCCAGGCAGTCGCGCAACCGGATCAGGCCGTCGCGCATCCGCGTCTTGATCGTGCCCAGCGGAGTGGACAGAAGTCTCGCCACTTCACGGTAGGTGTAACCGCCGTAGTAGGCCAGTCGCACCGACTGCTTCTGGAGCTCGGTGAGGGTGTCCAGACAGCGCCGTACCCGCTCCCGCTCCAGCCGGTCGGTGACCTCCTCGGCGACCTCGTCGAAGGGGCGGTCCGCCTCGGCGGCCGCCGCCCGCGCCTCCCGGTCGGCGCCGACCTGCTCCGACCGCACCCGGTCCACCGCGCGGCGGTGGGCGAGGGTCATCAGCCAGGCCCGCGGGGTCCCGCGCCGCCCGTCGTAGCGGCAGGCGGTGCGCCACACCTCCACCATGACCTCCTGGGTGACCTCCTCGGACTGGGCCGGGTCGCGCAGCACCCGGCGCACCAGCCCGTACACCGAGGGGACCACTCGGTCGTACACCTCCCCGAACGCGTCCTCGTCGCCGCGCGCCACCCGGCCCAGCAGGTCGGCGAGGCTGTGTTCGGGCTCGGGTACCGCGCCCGGTTCCGGGCCCACAGCCCGGGGGCCGTGCGGGCGCGCCGCGTCGTGGTCCATCCGGTCCTCCCTGCCGCGTTGGCGGGCCGCGCCGATCGGCGCGGCCCCGGGTCGCCCGGACGGCCCGGCTCTTCGCTCGCGGACCGCCCGGGACTTGTGCCGACTACTCCGGCATCAGCACGGTGTCGACGATGTACACGGTGGCGTTGGCGGTCTGGACGTTGCCGCAGACGACCTTGGAGTCGTCGTTGACGGTGAAGTCCTCACCGGCGCCCTCGGTGGTCACGTCCCCGCCCTGGAGCGAGGTGAAGGTCCCGTCCTCCAGGTCGGCGGGCGCGTGGCGGCCCTCCACCACGTGGTAGGTGAGCACCTCGGTGAGCTGCTCCTGGTCGGCGAGCAGCGCCTCCAGGTCCTCCTGCGGGATCTTCTCGAAGGCGTTGTTGGAGGGCGCGAACACGGTGATGTCCTCCGCCGAGTTCAGCGTGTCCCCCAGGTCGGCCTCGGTGACCGCGGTGACCAGCGTGGACAGCACCGGGTTGTTGGAGGCGGCGGTGGCCACCGGCTCCTGGGCCATGCCCTCGAAGCTGCCGGCCCCGTCCTCGGGGACCGCCGCACAGCCCGGGCCGAAGTTCTCGCCCGCGGTCTCGGTCATCCCCTCGCCGTTGCCGTTGTCCATGCCCTGGTCGGTGCCCTCCTCGGTCGCCGCGCCCTCGGTGGTGGCGTCGTCCCCCGACATGTCCCCGCAGGCGGTCAGCCCCAGGGCCAGGGCGGCGGCGGTCGCGATCATGCTCGTGCGGATCATCTTTATCTCCTTGGACTCTTCTTTTCTTGAAAACCATGGGATCGGTGGTGAAGTCGTGTGGCGTGTCGGGCCTCAGGTCGCGGTGAACGCGATGCGGTGCCACCCGGTGGCGCCGCTCGGGATGGGTTCGGCGCGTTCGGAGGTCTGCACGTAGCCGGTGGCGTCGGTGGCGCGCACCTCCACGTCGTGGCGGCCGGGTTCGACGGAGACCTCGGCGACCCACTGGACCCAGGTGTCGATGCCGGGGACCTTCGCGAGTTCGGCATCGGCCCAGGGGCCGTCGTCGACGCGGATCTCGACCGCGTCGATGCCGGTGTGCTGGGCCCAGGCCACCCCGGCCAGGACGACCTCGCCGGCCCCGACCCGGGCCAGCGGTGCGGGCACGTCGATGCGCGACATGGTGTGGATCGGGGCCTTGACGGCCCAGTCGCGCTGGGCCCAGTAGGCGAGTTCGTCGGAGAACCGGGTGAGCTTGAGGTCGGTGACCCACTTGGTGGCGCTCACGAACCCGTACAGGCCCGGGACCACGGTGCGGACGGGGAAGCCGTGCTCGTGGGGGAGCGGTTCGCCGTTCATGCCGACGGCGAGCAGTGCGTCGCGGCCGTCCATGACGACCTCGGTGGGGGTGCCGCAGGTCCAGCCGTCGTGGGAGGTGGCGAGGATCTGGTCGGCGTCGGCGCGGACCCCGGCCCGGCGCAGCAGGTCGGCCAGGGGGTACCCGAGCCAGCGGGCGTTGCCCGCCAGGTCTCCGCCGACCTGGTTGGACACGCAGGTCAGCGTGATGTCGGCCTCGACCAGCGGCAGGTCCAGGAGCTCGTCCATGGTGATCTCGAAGGGGCGGTCGACCAGCCCGTGGACCCGCAGCCGCCACCGGTCCGCGTTCGGGCGGGGAACGGTGAGCGCGGTGTCGATCCGGTAGAAGTCGCGGTTGGGCGTGACGAACGGGGTCAGCCCCGGAACCCCCAGCTCGGTCGCCGCGGGCAGGGCGGGCAGCGGCCGCGCCGCCGCGGGCAGGACCACGGACTCCCGGCCGCCCGCGCCGCCGAGCCACCCCGGGACCAGGCGGGACAGGGCGCCGGCGGCCCCCGCCCCGGCGGCGACCCCCAGGGAGGTCAGCACGAACGCGCGCCGCCCCGGCCGGTGCTCGATCACGCCCGCCCCCGCGGGCGCGATCTCGCCGCCGGGGTCCTCCCCGGCGGGCCGGACACGGCGGGCGGCGCGCAGCAGCACCGCCAGGCACAGGACGCCGACGGCCACGGCGGCGAGGACGGGGATCACGGCCCTCGTGTCCCCGCCGCGGCCGATGAACACCGCCGCGACGCCCGCCGCGCCGAACACCACCAGGCCCGCGTACCCCAGGGACGGCCGCCGCAGCGCGACCACCCCGAGGACGCCTCCTACTCCCAGGAGGGTGATGACGATGCCCGAGACCAGCACGATCTTGTCGGCGGTCCCGAACAGCGCGATCGCCAGCTTGGCCAGCGGCTGGGGTGTGTTGTCGACGACGGCGTCGCCGACGGCGACCACGGGGGAAGGTGTTCCCAGGAGTGCGGCGACCAGTTCTCCGGCGGCCCCGCAGGCCACCACGGTCAGCACTCCCGCGCACGACCCGAGGAGGAGCCGCCCTCTCGTTCGGCTCCGGTCCCCGGTGTCCTGCGTTCTCGTGGTCACGTGGGGTATTCGGAGCCGGACGGGGAGCGGATGGGTCTCCGGACGGATTTTTTTCGGGCGGGTTCTCCGGGGGCGGCTACTCGGCGGTGAACCTCAGGTAGTGCCGGCCCTCGGCGCCGTCGGGGATGGTCTCCACCTCGACGTGCGACTGGGTGAACCCGGTGGCGTCGGTGGCGCGGACCTCCAGCGCGTGCATGCCGGGTCCGACGACGACCTCGGTGACCCACTGGACCCAGGTGTCGATGCCGGGGACCCGGGCGAGCTCGGCGGGCTGCCACGCGCCCTTGTCCAGGCGGACCTCGACCGCGTCGATGCCGGTGTGCTGGGCCCAGGCCACCCCGGCGACGGTCACCTCCCCGGCGGGGACCCGGGTGAAGTCGCCGGGGACGTCGATGCGCGACATGGTCTTGATCGGGCCGCGCTCGGCCCAGCCGCGGTCGGCCCAGTAGGCGCTGGCGTCGGCGAACCGGGTGAGCTCGATGTCGGTGACCCACTTGGTGGCGCTGACGTAGCCGTACAGGCCGGGGACGACGACACGGACGGGGAAGCCGTGCTCATGGGGAAGGGGGCGGCCGTTCATGCCGATGGCCAGGAGGGCGTCGCGGCCGTCCATGACGACCTCGGTGGGGGTGCCGCAGGTCCAGCCGTCGTGGGAGGTGGCGAGGATCTGGTCGGCGTCGGCGTGCACCCCCGCACGCCGTAAAAGCTCGGCGAGGGGGTACCCGAGCCAGCGGGCGTTGCCGACGAGGGAGCCGCCGACCGGGTTGGACACGCAGGTCAGGGTGACGTCGGCCTCGACCAGGGGCAGGTCGAGGAGCTCGGCCAGGTCGATCTCGAAGGGGCGGTCGACCATGCCGTGCACCCGCAGCCGCCACCGGTCGGAGTCGAGCCGGGGGACGGTGAGCGCGGTGTCGATCCGGTAGAAGTCGTCGTTGGGCGTGAAGAAGGGGGAGAGCCCGGGCACCCCGAGGTCCGTGCCGGGTGCGAGCGCCGGCAGCGCGTCGGCCGCCGCGGGCAGCCGCAGCGCGTCGGGCCCGCCGGTCCGCCGCAGCGCCGACGGCAGCCACAGCCCGGCCCCGCCCGCCACCGCCCCCGCCGCGATCACCCCCGCCGACGCCACCACCGCCCGCCTGTCCGGCCCAGCCGTTCCGCCGGCCCCTGCCGCCCCACCCGTCTCGGGTGCCTCAGCCACAGTCGCCCCATCGGCACCAGAACCCCCGGACATCCCGCTGGTTCCAGAGGTCCCAGGGGGCGCGGGCGCGGGGAGGGTACGGCGGAGGAAGGTCAGGGCCAGGGCTCCGGCCAGCGCGGCCGCCAGGACGGGGAGCGTGGCGCCCGGGTCGTCGGTGCGGCGGAGCCAGGCGGCGGCCAGGCCCATCAGCGCGACCGCGCCCAGGATCGTGTACCCCGCGGCCGGGCGGCGCAGGGCGAGCGTGCCCGCGGCGCCGGCCACCGCGGCCAGCACCAGCAGGATTCCGGTGACCAGCACCGCCTTGTCGGCCGGGCCGAACACCGCGATCGCCCACGCCACCAGCCCGAACGGGCTGTGGTCCACCACCGCGTCGGCCACCACCGTCACCGGCGGCGACACCCCCAGCAGCGCGGCCGTCGGCTGCGCGGCGCCCAGCGCGGCGGCGGCCGTCGCCAGGCCGATGAGCGGACCCGCGGAACGGTGCCGGACGGAAGCTGCCATAGCAGTAAGAATCGCCCATCCCCCGGCCCCGGCGCCAGGTCCGGCGGACTTTCCGCCCGTTGTGGGGCACCGCGGTCGGTTCGACTCCGTGAGTGCAGGAGGATATTCCCCGTACGTCGTCTCCCCAACGATCGGAGTTCCCCCACATGGTGCGGAAGACGCCCCTCGCCGCGGCCGCGCTCATGGTCTCGGGCAGCCTCCTGCTCAGTGGCTGCACGATCACCGCGGACATATCGGACTGGTGGTCCGAGACGTTCGGGAACGCGTCAGGCCCCCCCGAGGTCAGGGAGGAGTTCCCCTACGTCCGGGAGGGGCGCATCTTCCAGGACACCGGCCAGGACACCGAGATGCGCTTCGCCGTCACCGGCCTGGAGCGCACCGACGAGTACACCGTCATGTACTACGAGATCACCTATCTCGACGACTTCGACGGCCCCAACCGCAACCTCAGCATGGCCCACACCCTCGTCGACCCCCTGACCGGGCGCGTCTACCGGCAGTTCCTCGACGAGAACGGCCTCAAGTACGGTTCCGAGAGCCCCAACCAGGACGGCCTCTACCCCGTCCACGACGACGTCACCAACGAGTACGTCCGCTACTTCCCGCGCATTCCCGACGAGGTCAAGCAGGTCACCTTCGTCGGCAGCGGCCTGGGCGCCATGACCGGCATCCCCGTCCAGGACGTCGAGGAGGAGCGCCCCGACCCGGAGAGCCCCAACGGCCCCGACCACCTCTCGCTCGACAACCCGCCGCCGCGCGGGGAGAACCTCACCTTCGTCAACCGGCGCCCGGACGAGAACGCCGTCGCCGACGAGGGCTGGGTGCAGAGCTTCGTCGACTCCGAGATCGCCTCCACCACCCGTGACGGCGACCGCGAGATCATCTCCCTGCACTCCGACGTCATGTTCGAGTTCGACCGCTCCGACCTGACCGAGGAGGCCGAGGGCGTCGTCCGCCGGGCCGCCACCTCCCTGGCCGCCAACGTCGACCCCGACGAGCCGGTCATCACGGTCATCGGCCACACCGACGGCATCGGCGACGACTCCTACAACGACCGCCTGTCGGTGCAGCGCGCCGAGAGCGTCCGCGACCTGCTGGCCGAGGAGCTCGGCCCGGGCTACGACCTGGAGGTGGAGGGCCGCGGCAAGCGGGAGCCCATCGCCCGCGAGGGCGGCCCCGACGACGAGCAGGCCCGCGCCCGCAACCGGCGCGTGGAGTTCTCGTACGTCTTCAACACCGATGTCGAGACGACGGAGGACGAGGAGTACGACGACGACGGCCTCAACACCGCCCAGCGCAACGTCACCTGGCCCGCGCCCTACGACGACGACCCGGGTTCGGTGGTGGCCGAGAGCGAGCAGGACGGCATCCGCCTGGAGATCTACCCGCTGCGCCGGGACGGCGCCTACGTGATCGGCACGGTCGCGTTCACCAACATCACCGGTGAGCCGCTGATGCCGGAGCTGGGCGGCTCGGAGGTGGTGGCCGGCGGACCGGAGCAGTTCAGCAAGGGCACCCTGGGCGGTTTCCAGCTGTTCGAGCCGGAGAGCGGCCTCGTGCGGTACGTGGCGCAGATGGACTTCGGCGAGGGCCGCTACAGCAGCTTCGCCGAGGAGGTGCACGTCCTCCAGCCGGGCAACACCTACAACCTGGTGGCGGTGTTCCCGGCCCCGGCGACGAGCGTGGAGGAGCTGACCCTGCGCGCCGGGCCGTTCGGTGAGTTCGAGGAGATCCCGGTCGAGTACTAGAAGTACTGGATCGGGGCGGGCCCGGCAGGGCACGCGAGGGGGTCGCCGGTATCGCACCGGCGGCCCCCTTTTCTGTGCCTGTTCCGTGCCTGTTTTCTGTGCCTGCGGTACTCCGTTCGGTGATCACGAAGCCGTAACCATGCGCGAAAACCCCAACTGCTACCTTTTCCGCGCGATCTACGGATAACGGTGGTCCCCTTGGCGACGAAGGTGGTGTCCCGCGATGAGCGGTGGAACCGGTGCGAATCCGAACGAGGCGCGGCAGGGCGGTGAGGACGCCGAGGCGCTGGCCACGGCGATGGCCGGGCTGGCCGACGCGTTCGACCTGACGGTCGACGACGCGATCCGGGTGGCGGGCGAGGAGGACGTGGAGGCCGGGTGGCGGTCCTTCCGCGAGCGCCACCTCCAGGGGTTCGTGGACGTGCAGACGCACGGGTTGCGGCTGGCCGACAACATCCAGGCGGGGGCGAGCGAGGTCGCCCTCAACGACCTGGAGAGCTCCGAGGAGCTCGCCGACGTCACCCACCACGTGCCGCCCGGCCTGGGCAACGTCAACTTCTACTGACCCCGGTCCCCTGACCTTGGTCCCCTCCCCCTGATCCCGGCCTCCTCCCCCCGTCCCCGCTCCTTCTGAGGAACCCCCGTGGCTTCTTTCGACCTCTCCCTCACCCTGCGCACCACCGACGCGATCCCCGCCCTCGTCCGGGCCCGGACCACCGACTTCGAGGAGCTGGACGCCCGTGTCCTGGGCGACTCCGAGGACCTCCAGTCGACCCTGGACGGCGCCGCCGGGCAGTTCACCAGCATCCTGGCCTGGGACATCAGCGGCCTGGCCGCCGAGGACCGGCAGCTGTGGGTGGACGCCGCCGTCGCGCTGACCTACGCGGCCAAGGTCAGCGACATGTGGGCCGACCACGTGGAGGAGTTCCGCGACGGCCGCGAGGAGCTGGTGGAGGAGTGGAACACCGCCGTCACCAACTGCGAGGGGCGGGTCCCGGCCAAGTACGCCTCCAGCCACATCACGGCGACCTACCCCGAGGGCGGCTGGTTCTGGACCGACGAGGACACCTGCCGGGACCTGTACGACGAGCTGGTGGCCAAGCGCACCAGCATCCAGGGGCGGTTCGACACCCTGTGGAACACCTACCAGGAGCACGCCGAGGAGATCGGCGACATGCTGGAACAGGGCGCCACCAAGGTCAACGTGCAGCGGCTCATCGACGGCGGGTACGCGAACTGGGCGTTCTACAACCTCGACCCGGGCACGTACACGATGCTCGTCGACCAGCGCGACCTCACCGAGGAGAACGCCCGGGAGTGGTCCACCGAGCTGGCTGCCTACTGGTCCGGTGACAAGCCGCTGGACGACCGCTACGACGAGCTGATGCTCATGATCGCGATGATCGGCACCAACGCCAAGCAGGCCCAGAACACCGGCAGCGGGTTCCGCTCCGAGGAGATCGACTTCCTGGAGGCGTTCTACACCAACCTGGAGCTGGAGGGCGGCGGCCACTACACGGGCGTCCTGTCCGTCCCGCAGTGGATGGACGGCGACCACATGAGCGGGGAGGAGCGCGCCCACGCGCTGGGGGTGCTCGGCGACGGGCTGCTCACCCTCTCCGACGAGGACCTGGGCGGCGGATACGAGCTGCTGCCGCAGAGCGTGCGCCGGGCCGCCGAGGGGCCGTTCCTGTACTCCACCGGCGAGGACGAGATGCCCTACCACCTGGTCACCTACCAGGAGGACGCGCGGGCGCTGTCGCAGCTGCTCCGGTACACCGACGACGAACTCCAGGGCGGCGACGCGTTCTCCACCAACCTCACCCTGGGCGCGGGCGCGTACATGCACTACTGGGGCGTCGAGGGCGAGAACGGCTGGGTGGTGTCGGAGGAGCTGGCCCCGCTGGTGGAGGTCGGCACCCGCAACGAGGACGCCAACCACTACGTCCTCACCGGCGAGTACCCGGGCGGCCGCGAGAGCATCCCGGGCCTGCCCGAGCTCGCCCCGCACGAGCGCACCAACGCGGTGGAGGGCCTGCTCACCTACGACTGGCACGACGACGGGGCCACCGCGCGCGGGCTCATCGACTGGGTGGCCGAGGACGCGCTCAGCGAGGACGCCGCGGTCCGCGACCGCGCGGGGACGGCCGCCGCGGGGTTCGTCGAGCTGGTCACCACGGCCGACATGCAGGAGGCGCTCACCGACACCGGCGTCGACGTGGGGGACAGCAAGGACGCCTCGTTCACCGAGTTCAACCCCGAGCTAGCGGACGCGTTCGCCGGGGTCTTCGACTCCTACATCGTGAGCTTCGCCGAGAGCGCCATCGAGGACGGCGGCGACAACGACGCGCTCATCACCGGTGTGGGCGACTACAACCCCAAGACCGGCGCCTTCAACATCGGCATCCAGGAACGGGCCGCGTACATGCAGTACCTGATGGGCGACGAGGCGGCCGCCACCCGGGTCATCAACTCCGCGGCGGCGTACGAGTACGCGGCGACCGAGTTCTACATCGCGACCGGGGACACCGAGCTCGCCGCCCGCGGCCCCGCCACCCTGCACTCCCTCATCGAGCTGGGCATCTCCATGGAGCTCGACGACCGGGTCGGCGACGACAAGACCGCGCAGGAGCGCCGGGAGGAGCTGTACGGGTTCGCCCTGGGCGAGGCGGGCAACCTGGCGGAGAAGATCCCGGTCATGGGGGCCTTCATCAACAAGGGCCTGGACCTGGGCTCGGACGCCATCGTCGAGCATCTGGCGGCGTCCGACGTGGAGATCACCCCGAACGTGCCCAGCCACGGGAACGAGAGCGAGGAGGCGCGCCGGGTGAACCAGCAGGTGGAGTTCCTCGCGCACATCCTGACCTCGGGGAACGAGGCGGTGGTCCAGGGGCCGGGACCGGAGCGGCTCCGGGAGCTGGAGGAGTACGGCATCGTCTCCTACCGGGAGGACGGATCGATCCGGGTCGAGACCGACCGCGGCAAGTGGAACGTGACGAACGAGCCGGGCGGCGGCGCGGACGAGGCCGCCAACGCCCTGCACGCGGCCCTGAACGGCACCCAGATCGACCCGTCGAACCGGGAGCAGACGAACGGCAACACGATGTACAACGAGTTCGCGACCCCCTACAACACCCGTTATGACCTGGTGCAGGAGGAAGGGCGCCGGGGAGGCGAGGACGACTGATGACCTATCGATCGTGGTGGGGTGCGCGGGCCCCGCGCCTGGTGTCGGCCGTCGGCGCGCTGCTGCTCGTCGGCGCGTGCGCACCGGGGGGCGGGGAGGCGGAGGCGCCCGCGGGGACCGACGCGCCCGCGGAGGCCGAGGCCTCGGGCGGCCCGAACGCGGAGTGGGTGCTGCGGACCGTGCGGACGCTCACGCTGGAGCGCATGTTCGCCGAGCAGGACCCGGACCCGGTCACCGTCCAGGCGGGGGACCGGCCGGGGGAGGTGCTGGCCGAGGCCGGTGTCCTGGTCGAGGACGGGAACGGGGACGAGAACGGGGAGGGAGCCGGTGAGGGCGAGGGGGTCCGGGTGGAGACCGACCCGGACCTGTGGTCCGCCTCGCTCGGGGAAGGGCTGAGCGGTGACGGCCCCCTGCTCCAGGAGGTGGACCAGGCCCTGGCGGACTTCCTGCGGGAGAACGCGGTGACCTGGTGCGGCCCCGAGGTGCCCGGTGACATCTTCGTCGCCTCCTACCCGGGTGCGGAGGGCGGGGCCTTCGCGACGCACGAGGAGTACCGGGCGGACATCGCCGACTACGTCGACTGCGGTGACGGGAGTTCGTGAACGGGCCTCCCGGGGACGGGCCGTGGGGAGGCCGTTCGGCTGCTGGTGGCGATGGCGCGCCGCGTGCTGCTCGCGGGCGGTCGACGGCGGTCCCCGGGGGCGTGCGGTCAGGTCGGGCGTGGGGAGTGCGCGGTGCGTCCCGGGGAGGCCTGCGCGGTGACGGCGGCGAGCACGGCGTCGGCGGTCGCCTCGGGGGTGCGGGAGGCGTCGACGGGGAGTTCCGCGAGGTGGAGGCGGTCGACCTCGGCTCGCATGAGCTCCTGGAAGCGCAGGGCGCGGGCGAGGAAAACCTCGATGAGGTGCCGCTCCCGCGGGGTGGCGCCGGGGTGGCCGGAGTCGGTGTACATGCGCTCGCGCAGCAGGTCGTCGGCGGCGGTGAACCACACGGCGCCCGTGCGCGGGGCGGCCAGGCCCGCGACCCGGGTCGGCCACAGCGCCGACCCCTCCAGCACCAGGCCGGGGCCGTCACCGGCGGCGTGTTCGGCGACGATCTCCTCGATGCGCGGCCACAGGCGTTCGTAGTGGGCGAGGACGGAGCCGATCAGCTCGTCCAGGGGCAGGGTGCCGTAGTGCTCGGAGACGTGGGGCGGGACCTCGCGATCCGGTGTCCGCCACGGGCGTCCGGGGTGCCGGGCCAGGCGGTCGGTGGTGGCGTGGGAGAAGCCGAGCCGCGCGGCGAGCGTTCGCGCCGCGGTGGACTTGCCGGTGTGGGACGTGCCGCCGATGAGGATCACCCGGATGCCGCGCATGCCTTCGACCCTAATCCGCCGGGGTTTTCGAGATTTGGGGTATCGGCAGTGAAGGGGCGGCTGGCTAGGGTGAGGGGACGCGGAGAATCCTCATAAGGGGCAAAAGTGAATACATCCCCCATCAGCGCAAAGACGCACAGGCCCGAGCCCCTGATGACCGTGAACGTTTTCAAGGACCCGTGGAAGATCGGCCCCTACACCATCCAGGGCAGGTACTTCAGTGTCCACGGGACGAGCTTCGGCGCGACCGACCGCTCCCGCCGCTGGTTCACGGTCCAGCGGTTCGACACCTCCCTTCCGCCCTGGTACCTCAGGTCGCTCCGGGAGAACCTGCCGGCGGCACGGCGCATTTCCTCCCCGCGCGTACTGCCGATCGCCGACATGGACCTGGACGCCGCATCCCCCTGGTACGCCCACCCGTACCTGGACGCTCCCCCCATCCAGTTCTCCGACCCCGGCAATCGCCTCCCCGGGACCCCCGCCTCGGAACCGCTCCGGACCCGGCTGGTGGCGCTGGGACTGATCGAGGCGCTCGCCGACATCCACGCCGCGGGACTGGCCCACGGCGACCTGGGCCCCCTCACCGTGTTCCTGGGCGCACGCGGCCCGGTCGTCGCCGACACCGGGGTGGGACCCGGCCCGGTGCGGGCGGTCCGCTGGACGCATGACCCCCGGCTGCCGGAACAGGTCGGCCCGGACGAGGTGCTCCACCCGGCCGACGACGTGTTCGCCTGGGGTGTGCTCGTCACCCTGCTCCACACGAGCAGGAACCCCTACCCGGGGGAGGGCGGCGAGGGGTCGGTCACCAAGGTCGAACAGGGCGAACCCGTGCTGGACGGCCTGCCCGAGGACCTGGTGGAACCCGTCCGCGCCGCCCTGCACCCCGACCGCGACCGGCGCCCGACCGCCGCCGCGCTCCTGGACCGGCTCACCGGCGCCGACGCCGACCCGCGGCTGGACCCGCGGGAGGTGAGCCGCGCCGCGTTCGCGGAACACTGGAGGGCGTCGAGGACCACCTTCGTCAGGTGGGGGAGGCGTGAGCGGCCGCTGGAACACCGCCTGGAGACGTACGTCCTGATCCTGGCGGTGCCCGTCATCGCCATCGGCGCACTGGTGGGCTGGCTCACGGGCTGAGCCCGGCGGGCGGGTGCGCGGCCGCCGGGTTCGCGGGTGTCAGGGGGAGCGGGCGCCGGACACGCGGGTGCCGGGGTGGCGTGTCAGAGCACGGCGAGCCGGTCCACCAGCAGTTCCACCCTCGACTCGGCGTCTCCCGGCGGCAGCCGCCCCGCCCGGGTCAGGGTGGCCAGCCCGTGCAGGGCCGCCCAGAACACCTCGGTGAACAGCCCCGGGTGGACGCCGTCCCCGGCGACCTCGCCAAGGGTCTCCAACAGGGCGGCGAAGGCGTCCTTGAGCGGTTGCGGGGTGTCCGCGTCCGCGAAGGCCAGGCCGCCGTCGAGCTCGAACATGGCGTCGTAGACCGCCGAGTTGTCCGCGGCGAAGGCGAGGTAGGTGCGGGCCAGGGCGGTGACCCGGGCGCGCGGCCCGTCCGCGGCGGAGGTCGCGGCCCGCAGCGCCACGGCCATCTCGGCGGCGCCCTGGAGGGCGACGGCGCCGATGATCTCGCGCTTGCCGCGGAAGTGGCTGTAGAGGACGGGCTGGCTGTATTCGATGCGCTCGGCGAGCCGGCGGGTGGTGACCGCGTCCCAGCCCTGCCGCTCGGCGATGTCGCGGGCCGTCGCCACGATGAGGCGTTCGCGCTCGGCCCGCTCGCGCCGCTTGCGTTCCTGTACCGACATGATCTGATCCTAGCACCGCTAGACAATCAAGCGATGGCAGTACTAGCGTTGCTTTATCGGTTAGCGTTGCTAGATTTTTGGAGGGGTCGCCATGCTCGACGCACTGGAGGTGCTCACCACCGTGATCGTCGGCGTGATGGTGGGCGTGGAGTTCTCCGTCGCCTTCGTCATCAACCGGATCCTCGACGCACTCCCCGAGGACAGCGGCCAACTCGGCCGCTCCCACGGCGGCCGGATGCTCGGCGCCGTGATGCCGGTCTGGTACATCACCTCGCTCGTCCTCGTCGCGCTCTGGGCCATCGCCGCATGGGGCCACGACGGCACCGGCCTCGTCATCACCGCCGGCGCGCTGCTGCTCGTCAGCGTGATCATGTCGGTCCTGCTGCTCGTGCCGATCAACAACCGGGGCAGGACGTGGACCCCGGACGATCGGCCCGCCGACTGGAAGCAGCAGATGAACCGCTGGGACCGGCTCCACTACATCCGCGTCGCCGTCATCATCGCCGCCTTCGCCCTGCTGGTCGCCGCCTGACCCCGGGAGCGGCACGACGGAGCGCCCCCCGCTCGGCGAGGGGCGCTCGGTGGGTCCGGGGCGGTCGGATCAGTCGAAGAGGTCTTCGGCGCGGGTGACGTCGATGGCCTTGTCCACCCAGGAGTACAGGGTGTCGAGGTCGTCGCAGGACTCGATCCGTGCGCGGACGTCGTCGGAGACGGTCAGTCCCCGCTTGTTGAGGATGCGGAGAACGCTGTTGGCGGCAGCCTCCTCACGTCCTTCCTCGCGGCCTTCTTCGCGGCCGATGCCGACGTACTTGCGGGCGAAGTCGCTCTGCCATTCGTAGGTTTCCACGGACATCAAGCCCTCCAGCTCCTTACGAGCCGCCTCGTTGAGGCCGGCCAGCACATAGTCATAGTAGAACGGACGGTTCTTCCCACCGGCGGAATCCAGGGCTTCCACCAGTGCCTTCAACACCCGGGCGTCATGGTCTCCGTGCGCGTGCGCCGACAGCACCGCGAGTTCGGGCAGCGCGCGGGCCTGGGCCGGGTCGACCACGATGGGGGTCTGCTTCGGGCCGATGACCAGCGGGCGCAGCGTGAACCCCGGGTGGCCGAGCTCGATCGGTCGCGCGCACCACCGGGCGGTCGGCTCGTCCGGGCACAGCACCACCAGCACGGCCGGGCACTCCAGTCGGCCGTAGAGGGTGGCCAGGTAGGCGGGCCAGCTGAAGCGCTTGCCGTCGTCGCGGCGGTTCTGGCGCTCCACCACCACGGCCAGGACGGGCCGGTCGCCGTCGCGGAGCAGGACCGCCCCGTCGGCGTTCCACTCCTTGGGGTCGCAGTTGGTCAGCACCGAAGAGGTCAGGACCGCTTCGGTGTGGTGGGGGACCGGGTATCCCAGGGCTTCGCGCAGCAGGACCGGCACCATTTCGGGCCTGTTCTGCACGATCCGCAGTGGGATCTCGTGGGATCGGCTGGGCATCGGGCTCCTTTGTCGTTCGTGGCTGGGTGAGGGAGGGGAGGTGACCGCGGGGCCGAACGCGGGGAAGCCGTCCGGCTCCGCGGCCACCGGCTTCAGCGGGCGGCGGCCGGGAGGGGGAACGCCGCCCAGGTGTGGTGGCCGAGGTCGCCCCACGGGCAGACCGGGCGATATCCCCAGGCTGTGGACAACTCCTCGACCAGCAGCAGGCCGCGGCCGCCCTCGGCGTCGGCCCACTCGTCCGCGGTGCGGGATCGGGGGACGGTCGGGGTCGTGCCGCCGAGGCCGTCGTCGGTGAACCCCAGGCGCAGGAACCCGCCCTGGCGGCGCAGGGTGCGGATGATGTGGCCGCCGTCATGGCCCGAGGCCGAGTACTTGACGCAGTTGGCGAAGATCTCGCTTCCGCAGAGGAGCAGGGTGTCCAGCAGTTCCGCGTCGAGGTTCGGGAGGTCTTCGCACAGGTCACGGCGCATACGGCCGAGGTCGGACAGGGAACCGCGGTAGAGGCGGTGCGGCCACAGGCGCGTGGTCATACCCCCATCTCCAGGCCGCGGCGGGCCTCCTGCGCCTCGCGCTGGGCGACCCAGGTGCGCACCGCCGCCCGCAGGTCGCCCATGTCGGCGGCGACCTCGCGCAGGCTGGGTGCCGGGGGAGCGGGAGGAGCCGGGGCGAGGAGGTCGCCGGGCGGGTGGGGGTCCGGGCGCAGCCGCGGGGCCGGAACGCGGGAGGTCGGGGGGCGCTTGGGCTCGCGTTTGGGCAGCCCGACGGTGCCGGGCGCAGGCACGGGCGCGGATGCGGTCGGGGAGTGGGGTGCGCGGTTCTCCGCCCCGGACCAGCGGGAGAGGCGGGCGAGGGCCTCGGCCTGGGCGCGGTCGGCGGCGTGGTCGGCGCGGCGGCGTTCGTGGTCGGTGTAGTAGGGCCGGACCAGGGGGACGTCGGAGGCGTCGAAGACCGAGGTCGGCGGCGCGAGGCGGGGCCCGGGGTGGGGGCGGGGCCGAGAATGCGGCAGGTGAAGGGTGCTGCGCCGGGCCGGGGGCGGGTTCTCGGCGTAGCGGCGGACGCGCCTGGACCTGCGGCGGAACCCGAAGAGGGTGGGCCGCGTGTGGCGGCCACGGGGAAGGGAGAACAGCGCTCCCACCATGCGCAGGGCACGGCCGAGAAGCGCAGCACTAGACTGGCTCACGCTGGCATTCCTTGGGTTGAAGGTGAAGTTGCCGGCCACGGCCTCGGGCGCTATACAGGCGTCGCGAGGCCACTGCCGTATGAGGACATGTGGCGTTGTTTTCAGGAGCAGGCTATAGCCGAATCGGGGGCGGATGTCGCCTGATCGGGGAGATTTTTCGGGGGCATGTTCGGAACTGTGTTCCCGCAGGTGGGTGGAGTGGTGCGGAGTGTCCGAAGTTCATGAGTATTGGTTGGTTTATGCCCGGAATGTGATTTCTGGGGGTCGGGCAAGAAAAAACGGCCGACCGGCGGGTACCGGTCGGCCGTTAAGCGGGGTTGAAACCTAGGAGGCCCGAGTCTTCACGCTGCGGAGGAACGCGGTCCAGGCGTCGGGGTTGTAGTCGAGGTGGCCCAGGGGGCGGTTCTGGGTGTCACGGACAAGGACGAGAGGCCCTTCGGCGACCTCGACGCAACTGCCTTCACCAGAGCTGTAGCTGCTCTTGTGCCACTTCTCCACGGCGATCCTCTCGCTCGGGCTCAGGCGCGAGTCTTCACGCCCTGGAGGAAGGATGCCCACGCTTCGGCGGAGTAGTCGATGTGTCCGAGGGGGCGGTTCTGGGTGTCCCGGACGAGGACGCTCTGCCCCTCAGCTACCTCCACGCAGCTCCCTTGGCCTGAGCTGTAGCTGCTCTTGTGCCACGGCAGCTGTCCGCGCACTTGCCTGCTCTTCAATGCTTTCCCTGACCTTCCTGACAAATTCAACGCTGGCGCCCATGGACAGTGCCTCGGCTTGCAGGAGCCCAAAGATGGTCATGCACTTCTGCACGGTCTCTTGATCGTCGATGAGCACCTCGCCGCTCGCATACTCGGCGGAGGCCAGCGGCGGGTTGTCGGGGAAGGTGTAGATCCGGAACGGGCCTGCGGTCCCGGGGTGATAGTGGGATCGCGGAGGTGTGACCTGGAAGCGGATCCTGCCTTCCTCGACAAGCTGGAGGACCCAGTCCAACTGGGCGATTTGGGTAGTTTCGTCCCCCATGATGAGGTCTAGGACGAACGCCTCTACCACGATAGACACTAGCGGAGGGTGGTCCCTCATAAGTATCTCTTGCCTCTTTTGCCTCGCCAGTACCATCTCTTCCACCACGGTGGCGCTGGCCCACGGTAGGGAGTCACGGATCGTGGTGCGGGCGTACTCAGGGGTCTGGATCAGGCCGGGAAAGATCTGGGACTGATACTCACGAAGCTCGGTTGATTTCTGCTCCAGCTTCGGGACCTTTTTGTACCAGGGTGGGATGGTTTCGGTCTCCTGGCTTCTCTCCCACGTGCGGACCAGTTGGCCGTTGGCTTGCAGAGCCTGATCGAGGAGGGCCACCTGGTCCTTGCTCATGCCGCGCTTGCCGTTCTCCCAAGCGGACACGTGCGCGGCAACCACGCTGGCGTAAGGCGCGAGCTCCGCCTGGGTCAGCTTGGCCTTGCGACGGAGGGCCTTGAGTTCCTTGCCCACCCTGGCCCATTCGGGCTTGCGGCGATCCGTCATTCGTCACCTGTTCAAGCGAGGGGGGAAACCGGAGATAACCACGATGCAACGCTCTCTCAACCGTCCGCAACCGATTCACCGAAATGTTGTCCCTGTGGTTGATTCGCTGGCCATTCCTCGAACGGCTACCCCATGGTGTTGTCACGAAGGCGCACGGTAACCGAAAGGGTCTTTGTACCCTTCTCGGTTCTTTTGGGTGGTTCTTGGCGTCGTCGGACAACGATGCGGAAGGCGGAAGAACACAAGATGGGATCGGTGACCCGCATGGAACCCCGTCGAGAGCGGCACACGGCCTCCAGTGACGACATCGAGGAAGTGGTGCCGCGGCCTCCCTGTTCCCTGCCGCCGAACAAGGTGCCGCTGCCGCGCCGGACCGTCGACCCGCGCGACCGGGTCGCGATCCTCGTGGACGTCGAGAGCGGGGAGCTGGGGCACTCGATCACTGTTCCGGGCGTCGCCGAGCAGACGGCGGTGCTGCGCCGTCAGCTCTCCGCGCTCGCGCTGCTGCCCGAGGCGCAGACCGACATCCTCCAGGGGCTGGTCAGCGAGTTGTTCACCAACGCCGTTCGGCACACGCGCAGCGGGCTTCCCGGGGGGAGGGTCGCCGTGACACTGCATCGGCTGCGGGGGCGGGTACAGGTCAGGGTGACCGACCAGGGTCCGCGCGGCGACGCCGCGCAGACCCCGCATGTGCGCGAACAGGACCTGGACCGGGAGGGCGGGTTCGGGCTGAGGCTGGTCGCCTTGCAGGCGGACAGGTGGGGAACCCTGTCCGAGGGCGGGCGGACCACGGTGTGGTTCGAGCTGGATCGCGGGTGAGCCCGGCCATGTCCTGGAACCGCGCCGACGACGGCGAACAGTACGAGGTGGCCCGGCGGCTCAACGCCGAGGCGGGTCGAACGTGGACGGTGATGTGGGCCCCGGCCCTGCGCGCGTACGTGGCGTTCTACCAGGGGACCGCCACGGTCCGCTGGCAGAGTGCACCCACGCCGCAGGGGCTGATGGACCGCATGCGCGAGGCCGAACACGGCCTCGAAGCGGGACGGCCACCGACACCCCGCGACACCCCCCGGAACGTCGGTGCCCACCGCCGTCCGGCCTCGCCGCGTACCCCGGCGGACCCCGCCGCCCATGACGACGCGGGCCCGACCACCCCCGGCGGCACCGGTGCCATGCCCACCGCCGACCAGCGCCGCGGCCTGAAAACCCTCCCCCCACCGCCCGAACCCGCTGCCTTTTCGGGCGCCGCAAAGCCCGCATCCGCCGCCGGCCGCCGTTCCCCGAACGCATCTCCCGACACCATTCCCGCCCCCAGCGGCGAGCGCACCGCCCTCGCACACCGCGGCTCCACCCCCACGCCCGCCGCCGACCGCGGCACTAGCCCAGTGCATGCCGACTTCAACCACCAGGCCACGTCCATGGCCGCCGTTGGCCGCGCCGCCCAGGAGGCCGCCCTCGCGCACGCAGCTGGCCGCGCCGCCGCCCAAGAGGCTGCCCGCGTGCCCGCTCTCGCGCATGCCGCAGGTCATGGCGACGCCCGGCCCGCCGCCCTCGCGACCGCACCCATGTCCGTGGGTGCGCATGCCGTCGCCGAGGCCGCCCCCGAGCAGGCGAGCCACACCCTCGCGAGCGCGGCTACGCCCGCCATCGGCCGCAGCGCCACCCCCGAGCCCGTTCCCACCTCCACCGGAGGGCACACCGTCCTTGCCGGAGAACACACCGCCCCCGCACACACGGACCCTGTCCCGCTGAACACGTCCGCGCACGCCACCGGCAGCAACGCCCGGAATGCCGTCCCCGCGCTTGCACGCACCGGCTTCGCCTCTGAGGCCGCACCCGCGCACACCGCTGGCGGTGGCGACGCCTGGGACGCCGACCTCGCGCCCGCACCCACGTTCGCCGTTGGCCGCAGCACAGCCCAGGGCGCCGCCCCTGGTGCAGTTCCCAAGCTCGCCGACGCCGGGACCACATCCGCGCACGCGGGTTCCGACCGCGAGGGTGCACCCGGCCCCGCCGCTGACCACGTCGGTTCCCGGGACGCCGCCTCGGCGCTCACCGGCTTCGGCCGCGAGGATGCACCTGGTTCCGTCGCTGGCCACGATGGCTTCCGGAACGCCGTCCCCGCGCTCACCGGCTTCGCTCGCGAGAAGGCACCCGGCCCCGCCGCTGGCGACGCCGCCCGGGACGCCGCCTCCGTGCCTGCCCTCGCGCCCGCCAATTCCGTGCCCGCACCCACGTTCGCGGGTGAAGGCACCGGCTCCGGCACTGTCTCCGGGCAGGCAGGCACAGGGCCCGAGGGCGTCGTGGCACCCTCGGCTGCGGCCGCGCGCACCGGCGACCGCCCCGACGGTGTTCCTGCGCGTGCCGGTTCCAGGGTCGCGTCCAGGGCGGCACTGCGGCGTGCCGGCCTCGGCGGCGACCCGGACCGTGCCGTCGTCACGGCTCGGCTGCGCGGCCCGCGTAGCGGGCCCCGGGCGGTGGTGATCCCCTGGGAGGAGACGCCGCCGCAGGTGTGGGGCGCCGTCGGGGTCGAAGAGCGCGTGATCGGAGGTTCGGCATCGTGAGGACCGAGCCCGCATCGGTGCACGAGGCACTGCTCATGCTTCAGGAGAGGCGCGACACCACGGCCCGGGGCTCCGTGCACCGGGAGACCGGCACACGAACGACCGGCTGGGAGTGGCCGATCGCGCAGCCCACCCTCGGGGAGGTCATCGCCTCCCTGGAGATGGTCTACGACCTGGCCGAGGGCACCGCGGAGGACACCGAGGCGATCCTTCGCCTCGTGGACACCCTGCGCACCCTTCACACCGAGCCCGCACCTCGTTCCGCCATCGACCACCTCCATCCCGCACGTCGCTGAACCCACCGGCCCCGGCCGGGCCCCGCCCGCGGCGCATCCCTGTTGCTGCCGCTTACTGACCTGGGAGAACGCCTCCTCCCTGTTGCTGCTCGCCACCTCTTTCGGCCGCCGACGTCCACGCGCCGCGCGTCGCTCCGGCGTGCCCGTCACTGACAGACCTCCGGCGCATCCTGACCGTTACCGCGCACTGACCTGGGAGAGCACCTCCTCTCCCGTTGTTGCTCGCTACCTCCTTCGGCCGCCGACTTCCGCGCGCCGTACGTCACCCCGGCGTGCCCACCGCCGCTAGGCCCTCGACGTATCCCGCCGCTACTTGCCACCTCCTTCGGCTCGCCGGTTTCTGTGTGCCGTACGTCGGTTCTGCGTGCCCGCCGACAGGCCTCCGGCGTAGCCCGCCGCTATCGGGCGCTGTTCTGGGAGAGCACCTTTTTCCTCTTGCTGCTCGCCACCTCTTTCGGCCGCCGACGTCCACGCGCTGCGCGTCGCTCCGGTGTGTCCGCCGCCGCGGGCCGCGCGGTGCGGGTGGCCGCGCCCTGCCGGAGGCGCTGCGAGACCGTGGCGTTCCCGGCTTACGGCGTGGGTGGTCGGGTGGTCGACCAGCGGCGGAGTTCGTCGGCCAGGGCGACCGGTGCGTCCAGCTGGATCAGGTGCCCCGCCTCCGGGATGAGGGACAGTGTGCTGCCCGGGATCGCCGCCTGCAGCCGGTGCGCGCGGTCCACCGGGATCCAGGTGTCCTGCGTGCCCCACACGATGTGCACTGGGAACGGCAGCTCCGCCAGGAGCGGCTCCACCTCCTCCGTGAACCGCTCGTCCGCCTGGGCGATCTGCCGGTAGAACGCCGCCTTGCCCTCCTCGCCCAGCCAGGGCCCGACCAGCATGTCGAGGTCCTCGGGCCGCAGCCCCCGGTGGGACGCCCCCGCGATGTAGGCCCGCAGCGCACCCTCGTGCACCGCGTCCGGCAGCTGGGCGAACACCGTCGCGTTCTCCTTGACCAACCGGAAGAACGACGACCCCCACGGCCGCAGCGCCACCACGTCCACCAGGCACAGCGCCAGGTACACGGCGCCGTGCAGCAGCGCCGCCCGCAGCGAGACGGCGCCGCCGTAGTCGTGGGCGATGACGCGCGGCCGGTCCAGCCCCCAGTGGTCCAGGAGCGCCGTGAACGCCTCGCCCTGCACCCCCAGGTCGACCGGGTTCCCCGGATCCTTGCCGGAGGCGCCGTACCCCGGCATGTCCCACACGTACACGGTGAAGTCGCGGGACAGCGCGTCGGCGAACGGCGCCCACAGCCGCGAGGACCACGGCGTGCCGTGGCACAGCACCAGCGGCGGCCCCGCACCCCCGCTCCCCCAGGCGATCCGGTGTCCGTGCCATTCGAATATCTCCGTCAGTTCCATGACTTCAGGGTGCCGGAAGGGAGGGGGCGGAAACGGGTTGTCCACAGGGTGGATTTCAGGGATTTCGGGCCGGGGCGCGGCCTCCTGAAAACGGGTGGACACCGGCACCGGGGCGTCGGATAGATTCGCTGCCATGTCCTCTCCCGAAGCGTCCAGAGACGTGCCGCCGGTCCGCCGGTAGGCACGTGACGCCGCCGACGCGCTCAGCCGTCGGTCGAGATCCAGGCCCCCGTCGCGGGGTCCGTTTCCCCTGCGCTCGTGAACTCCGGCGGTGCCGTGCGCCCGCCGTCCCTTCACACGACGCACTCGGGAGACACCCGTGCCCTTTCTGCTGTACATGCTCGCCCTCGCGGTCTTCGCGCAGGGCACCTCGGAGTTCATGCTCGCCGGGCTGCTGCCCGCCATCTCCGCCGACCTCGGCGTTTCCATTCCCCAGGCGGGGCTGCTGACCTCGTCCTTCGCCGTCGGCATGGTGGTCGGCGCCCCCGCGATGGCCGCGCTGGGCCGACGGTGGCCGCCGCGGTGGACCCTGACCGGGTTCCTCGGCCTGTTCACCGCCGCCCACGTCGTGGGCGCCCTCACCGACGACTTCGCAGTCCTGCTCGCCACCCGGGTGGTCGCGGCGCTGGCCAACGCCGGGTTCCTGGCGGTCGCGCTGGCCGTGGTCGCCGCCGTGGTGCCCACCGGTCTGCGGGCCCGCGGGCTGGCGGTGGTGCTCGGCGGCACCACCCTGGCGCTGGTCGCGGGGGTTCCGCTGGGCGCGGTCCTTGGGGCCGGGTTCGGCTGGCGCGCCGCGCTGTGGGCGGTGGCCGCGGTCTCGGTGCCCGCGCTCATCGCGGTGGCCGCCGCCACCCCGGGCCGGATCGCCGACACCGGACCGCACACGGACCCGGCCCCGGGAGGCGGCGACGAGCCCGTTCCAGGCACCGAGCCGGGCACCGACCCGGACGACCGGCCCCGCGCCGTCGCCCCACGGCTGACCGCCGAGTTCGCGGTGCTCGGCCGCCTCCGGCTCCAGGTCGCGCTGCTGCTCGCCGTGTTCGTCAACGGTGCGACGTTCTGCGTGTTCACCTACCTCGCGCCGCTGGTGACGGACACGGCCGGACTGCCGCCGTCGGTGGTGCCGGCGGTGCTGGCGCTTTTCGGCGCCGGGGCCTTCGCCGGGGTTCGGGTGTCGGGGCGCTTCGCGGACCGGCACTGGCGGCCGCTGCTCGCCTGGGGCGGCTGTTCGCTGCCCCTCGGCTGGGGTGTCCTCGCCGTCGCCGCGGCGCACCCCGTCGCGGTGGTCGCCCTGACCCCGCTCCTGGGAACGCTGTCGTTCGCGGTGGGCGGCACCCTCATCGCCCGCATCATGGCGAACGCGGCGGGGGCGCCCACCATGGGCGGCTCGTTCGCGACGGCGGCCCTCAACCTGGGCGCCGTCGCCGGGCCGGTGCTGGGCGGGATCGCCTACACCGCGACCGGCGCGCGCGGCCCGGTGCTGACGGCGGTGGCGCTGGTGCTCGCCGCCCTCGCGGTGGGCGGGGCCCACACCCTGGCCGCCGCCCGGTCGACAAGGGCACCGGTACCCGACGGCCTCCGCGACTGAGCCGGGGAGCGGCCGCCCGCAGCCTGTGGATAACGCGGTGAGGGCGGGGCCGACGGGCTAGCGTGGATTCGGGGGGAGCGTGCCCCGGCAACAGCGGAACGCAATCCCCCCGAATCCATGGTCCACCCCCGCACCCGCACCCCGCCACCCCCACCTCCCGGCCTGTGGACGACCGGCGCGGGCGGCCGTCCCGGCGGGGCGCGGCCCCGGGAATGTCGGGGGCGGGCGGTACAGTGCGGGGAACGCCGCCGAGTCCGTCGAGGGAGCCATCCATGGCCGGGACCGTCCTCAGCACCCGCGCGCTGAACCGGGCCACACTCGACCGGCAACTCCTCCTCTCCCGCACCGACCTCCCCGTCGCCGACGTGGTCACCCGCCTGGTCGGCCTCCAGGCCCAGACCACCCACACCTGGTACCTCGGCCTGGAGAACCGCATCGAGGGCCTGGACCCGCACAAGGTCGGCAGCATGCTCACCGACGGCGAACTCGTCCGGATCACCCTCATGCGCGGCACCATCCACCTCGTCACCCCGCAGGACTGCCGTTTTCTGCGCCCCACCGTGCAACCCGCCATCGACCGCGGGTTCTCCGGCAGCCGCCACGGCCAGGCCACCCGCGGCATGGACCTCGACGCCATCGCCCGCGCCGGGTACGACCTCCTCCTCGCCCGCCCGATGACCCCGCGCGACCTGGCCGAACGCCTGGCCGAGCAGTGGCCGCAGGTGGACGGCGAGCACCTCGCCCACGCGGTCAAGGACCGGCTCCCCTTCGTCCAGATCCCCCCGCGCGGGGTGTGGGGCGCAGCCGGGGCGCCCGCGTTGGCGCCCGCCGACACCTGGACCGGGCTGGCCATGGACGCCGACCCCGACCCCGAGGGCCTGGTGCTGCGCTACCTGGCGGCGTTCGGGCCGGCCAGTGTCAAGGACGTCCAGGCGTGGTCGTCGCTCACCCGGCTCAAGCCGGTCCTCGACGGCCTGCGCGACCGCCTCGTCGAGCTGCGGGCCGAGGACGGCACCGCCCTGTTCGACCTCCCCGACGCGCCCCGGCCCGGCGAGGACGTCGACGCCCCGGTCCGGTTCCTCTACGACTTCGACAACATCCTGCGCGGCCACGCCGACCGCAGCCGGGTACTGCCGCACGACTACCGGCCCCGGCTGGCCTCCCGCAACGGCATGCCGCCGGGAACGGTCCTGGTGGACGGGTTCGTGCGCGCCTCCTGGAAGGTGGTCCGCCCCAAGGGTGCGGCACCCCACCTGGAGGTCGCCCTGTTCGAGCCGATCACCCCCGCGGACCGCGACGCCGTCGCCGCCGAGGGAGAGCGCACCCTGGCTTTCTTGGAAACCGAGGGGAACGGAATCCGGTTCGTAGAACCCTGATATACCGCGGAATCCGCACCGGTTTCCCGGCCGGCATCACGCGCCCGCTTCGTTGAAGGGTGCCCTGATGTGGACGTATGCATCCGGACCACGGACAATACGGGGTGATATGGAAGGATTCTCGGGTGACTGAAGAGTTCCGTGCCGCGTTCCAACGTGTGCTCGATGCCGCCGCTGAACAAGCGCCCGGGTTTCCCGCGGCCGTGCACGACGTCTTCCGGCTCTCCTCGCAGGTTCCGCAGGAGGAGCTGGCCGTCGCCATGGAGGCGCTGGCCCCCGTGCTGTCCGACTGCGAGTCCGCGGCCAACGTCGCCGCCGACCTCGCGGTCCTGGCCGGCGCACTGGTGGAGGCCGGTGCGCCCGCCGGACAGGTGGGGCTGGAGGTGCTGCGCCAGCTCGGTAGTTACGGGCAGGCCGCGGTCGCGTTCATGCACGCCTGGGACAAGACCGGCGGCGGCGCCCCGCCGCACCCCAGCGAGGTGGGTGAGGCCGAGGAACAGCGGGTCGAGGAGGTCCTGGGCGAGAACGCGCCCCTGGCCACCGTCGGCTGGTGGACCTGCCTGCGGTACGGGCTCGCCGCCAAGGCCATGCTCGGCGACGCCCAGGTGCGGGCGGCCGTGCGCGCCGACTCCGGCGCCCTGGAGGGGCTGAGCCAGATCGTGCACGCCCTCTCCACCCGGCTGCCCGAGTTCACCGAGGTCGGCGAACTCCTGCGGATGGCCGAGGCCGACTCGGTGCTGGTGCTGGACCGCGCCTCCTGGCGGGGGTTCCGGATCCGGTTCGACGGCATCGGCGACAACTTCCAGCTGCACACGCTGCTGGCCGACGCGCTCATCGGCAAGGAGGGGCGGCGGCTGCCCGGCTCCCGCCCGGACCCGCGGTGGACCGCCGCCTGCCTGGACGGCACCGCCGACCCGCTGGCGGACGTGGTGCGCGGCGAATGGGACCTGGTCGGCGGGGACGGGACCTGGGTCGGCAACGAGGCGTGCCCGGCCGACATCCCCGTGGTCGACGGCGAACGGGTGCTGGTGCTCGAACCGCAGACGCTCGCCCACTCGTGGCGGGCGGGGCGGCGCCACGCGCACATCCCGGGCAGCCTGACGATCGCCGAGGAACTGCACCCGGACGAGGCGACCGGGTGGTGGTCGCGCATGCACCCGGCCGGGTCGGTGCGCCACCCGCTGGCGCCCGCCATCGAACACGGGGACACCGGCGCCCACCGGCCGCCCCGGCACTTCGGGGTGGCGGCGCACTTCGAGGAGGTCGACGCGGGGCCGCTGTCGTCGACGTTCCCGGCGCTGGACTCGGAGTCGGACGACGTGCTGGGCGGAGCCCCGCAGGAGGCGCCGGCGGACGGGCCGTGGGCGGAGGCGTACCCGGGGGAAGCGGTGGGGTGGGCGGACGAGCCCGCACCCGCCCCTGCGCCGGAGCCGGAGCCCGCACACGCGCCGGACTCCGTCTCCGACCCCGAACCGTGGCCGCTCGCCGGGCAGGCGTCCGACCCGTGGCCGATCGCCGGGCAGACACCGGAGCCGTGGAGCCCCGCCGAACAGGCGCCCGAACCCCGTGGGTACATCCCGCCCGACGACGGCCGCCCGCCGGGCGCGCACCTGATGCCGCCGCTGCCGCCGGGGGTGTCGGACAGCTGGGCGTGGGCGCCGCGCTGGAAGTGGCCTCCCCCGCCCGGGACCGTGTCCGGCTCCTGAACCCCGCCGCCGACGGGTCGGTGGTGTCGGCGGATGACCCCTCCCCGGCGCTTGGAAGAGGTTGTTCCCGTGAACCCCGGGAACACCCGCTTCCGTCGGCGGATCACGCGCCCCGACACCTCGGAGACGGTGGTTCTCGGCACGTGGACACGGGACGCCGTGTCCGCTGTCGTCCCGCGAACCCCGGGAACACCCGCCCCCACATCGTCTCTGCCTCGGCCCGACCCCGGCGGGTCGCGTCGCGCGACGCCGACGGCGGCGGGGTCAGGTCGCCGACTCCCGGCGGTGGGCGTCGGGGTGGGGGACCGTCCGGTAGACGGTCACCGAGAACAGCGCCAGCCACGTCCACCCCGTGAGCACCGCCAGCCACAGCCCGGCCACCCCGCCGGGGACCGTGGCCAGGGCCGCGCCGGAGAAGAACCCGCCCACGATCAGGACGGCGGCGACGATCGACCACACGGCCTCCCGCCGCCGACCGGCGGCGCGCGCCCACACCGACCCGGCCACCGCCGCCCCCGCCAGCGCGAGGAACCCCACCGCGCCCAGGGCCAGGTGCGCGATCCCGCTCGCGCCGGGTGTCTCCGGCACGGCCGCCCCGACGGGGAAACCGGCCATCGGATCGGGCACGAACACCCCGCTGAGCAGCACGCACAGGCCGTAGACGGTGAGCAGGGCGACCGTGGCGCGGGCGCCCCGCGCCCCCTTCAACGCCCGGTGCACCCCCAGCGCCGCGACACAGACCATCAGCCCGGACAGCACCAGGTTGGCGATCTGGATCCACCCGGTGCCGCCCAGGGTGAGCAGGCTCAGCGGGTGCCGGGCGAAGTCGAAGCCGTCGCGCAGCAGCGCGTGCACCACCCCGACGACCAGGTAAAAGGGCCCGACGAGCACGCCGTAGCCGAGCAGGGAGCGGGTCACGGCGGCGGCACGGTCGAAGCCGCCGTCCGCCCCGGTGGATTCCGCGGTCATGTCGTATCACCCTCCGCCAGACGGGTGCACGAGGACTCCGCTGATCTGATGCACCCTTCGGTGCACTATTGCACTCAGTGGTGCAAGAGTGCAATAGAGAGGGATAGGGTGGCCCCATGGACGCCCCGGACACCAGGACCCCGCGCCCCGATCCGCGTATCACCCGCTCCCGGGAGGCGATCCTGGCCGCCGCGGCCGACCTCTTCTACGCCGACGGCTATGCGAACACCAGCATCGAGGGCATTGCCGCGCGCGCCGGGGTCGCCAAGCGCACCGTCTACAACGTCTTCGCCGACAAGGAATCGCTCTTCCGCAGCCTGCTGGCCACGTCCATCGACACCGCCACGGGGTTCGCCCGCCGGGCCACCGACGAGCTTGAGCACGCGGACACCCCCGAGGCCGCCCGCGACGCCCTGCTCACGGTCGGCCGACGGTTGGCCGCCACCATCGCCGACGGGCGCATCATTCCCTTGCGCCGCCTGCTCATCACCGAGGCGAGCCGCTTCCCGGACTTGGCCTCGCAGTACTACTTCGCCGCACCCGGACTGGTCATGTCCTCCATCGCCCAAAGCCTGGAACGCTTCCACCGGCTCGGCTGGGTGCAGGCCACGGATCCGTCCCGGGCCGCCGAACACTTCGCGTTCCTCGTCCTCGGATTCACCATGGACTCCGCCCTCTTCGACCCCCTGGGCCGCCCCGGCGACGCCGGGGACATCGACCGCCGGGCTGTCGACGGCGTGAACGCCTTCCTGCGCGCCTACGCCCCGCACCCCTCCTGACGCACTCGTTCCCGGGCTCCCCGGCCGGGGAATACGCAGGTGAACGGCCCTGGTTCTGCTGATCGAACGGCGCGGTGACCGTGGTCGCCCACAGGGAGCACGGACCCGACTAGGCTGGCGTTCGGCAATCCGACACCCCGGCAGGCCGACCGCGCTGGGTGAGTCACGAGCACACTCAAGGAGATCCCGTCATGGGGCAGCGACACTTCGATCTGGTCGTTCTCGGCGCGGGCCCGGGCGGCTACGTCGCCGCGATCCGGGCCGCCCAGCTCGGCCTCAAAACCGCCGTCATCGAGGAGAAGTACTGGGGCGGCGTCTGCCTCAACGTGGGCTGCATCCCCTCCAAGGCCCTGCTGCGCAACGCCGAGCTGGCCCACCTCTTCACCAACGAGGCCGACTTCTTCGGCATCAAGGTCGACGGCAAGGTCGAGTTCGACTACGGCAAGGCGTTCAGCCGCAGCCGCGAGGTCGCGGACGGCCGCGTCAAGGGCGTCCACTTCCTCATGAAGAAGAACAAGATCGCCGAGATCGACGGCCGCGGCACCTTCGTCGACGACCACACCATCGAGGTCGCGGGCAACGACGGCTCCAGCGAGACCGTCACCTTCGACCACGCGGTGATCGCCGCCGGCTCCTCCACCAAGCTGCTGCCCGGCACGCAGCTGTCCGAGCGGGTCGTCACCTACGAGGAGCAGATCCTCGAATCGGAGCTGCCCGGCAGCATCATCATCGCCGGCGCGGGCGCCATCGGCGTCGAGTTCGCCTACGTCCTGGCCAACTACGGCGTGGACGTCACCATCGTCGAGTTCCTCGACCGCATCGTCCCCCTGGAGGACGAAGAGGTCTCCAAGGAGCTCTCCCGCGCCTACAAGAAGCTCGGCGTCAAGGTCCTCACCTCCACCCGGGTGGAGAGCGTCGAGGACACCGGCGGCAACGTCAAGGTCACCGTCACCACGACGGAGGGGAAGCAGCAGGTCCTGGAGGCCGACAAGCTGCTCCAGGCCATCGGGTTCGCGCCCAACGTCGAGGGCTACGGCCTGGAGAAGACCGGTGTGGAGCTCACCGACCGGGGCGCCATCGCCATCGACGGCCGGGGCCGCACCAACGTGCCGAACATCTTCGCGATCGGCGACGTCACCGCCAAGCTGATGCTGGCGCACACCGCCGAGGCCATGGGCATCGTCGCGGTGGAGACCATCGCCGGGGCCGAGACCCAGGAGATCGACTACAAGTTCATCCCGCGCGCCACCTACTGCCAGCCGCAGATCGCGAGCTTCGGCTACACCGAGAACGAGGCCCGCGAGGCCGGGTTCGACGTGCAGGTCGCCAAGTTCCCGTTCATGGCCAACGGCAAGGCGCACGGCATCGGCGACAGCCGCGGGTTCGTCAAGGTCCTCTCCGACGCCAAGTACGGGGAGATCCTGGGCGCCCACATGATCGGCCCCGACGTCACGGAGCTGCTGCCGGAGCTGACCCTGGCCCAGCAGTGGGACCTGACCGTCCACGAGGTGTCGCGCAACATCCACGCCCACCCGACGCTGAGCGAGGCCGTCAAGGAGGCCGTGCACGGGCTGTCCGGGCACATGATCAACTTCTAGCCGGCCGCCGGGGCCCGCCCCCGTGCGGGTGGTGGGCAGTGGACGGCGGACAGCAGGCGGAGCGGAGGGCGTCGCGGGTCGGTGGACCGGCCGCGGCGCCCTTCGCCGTGTTCCCGGGATCCCGGGGCGGACCGCTCCGCGGAGGGCGGAGCGGAGGGCCGGGCGGAGGCGGTGTGGCCGGGTCCGGCGGCGGAGCGTCGGCAGACTTGCTAAGTTTCCCTGTGTCCCCCGCCGGAACCGTCCCCTTTCGTCCGGCGCCCTTCCGAACATCGAGAGCCACCCATGCGACTGATCCCGTCCTCCCCCCTGTCGTGCCTGGGCACGGCCGCCGTCGCCGCCGTGATCGGCGGATTCGTCCTGGTCGGCTGTGACGTCGTCGAGTTCGACGAGTTCGACACGGACTTCACCCTCTTCTCCGGGGACGGGGAGGAGGCGTCCCCGAGTCCGGAGGCGAGTGCCAGCCCGAGCCCGGAGGACGAGGAGGGGGAAGAGGAGACCGCGCAGTACGTGCTGCCCGCGTCGTGCGCGGAGGCCGGCGCCGCCGAGGTCGTCGGGGACCTCGCCCCGGGGACCGTGCTGGCGGAGGACCGCGGCGAGGTCGAGGGGTTCGCCGACGCCGAGCAGCTGACCTGCTCGTTCAGCGACGGCACCGGGACCCCGGGCACGGCCACGTTCACGCTGGTGTTCACCCTCAACGTCGACCCGAGCCTGAGCCCCGACGTGGTGGCGGTGCCGGGCGCCGAGGAGGAGATGAACTGGGAGGTGGACATCGACGTGGACGTCGACACCTACCACACGGACGAGGCCGACTCCCTGGGCGGCGACCTGGAGTACGTGGGCACGGTGGACGGCAGCACCCGCCACCTGTACCTGTCGCTGCCGGGCGAGCTGTACGTGACCGCGATCGCCTACGGCGAGGAGGTGCCGCGCGAGGACCTGGAGCGCGTGGTGATGCTGGCCGCGGAGCGGGTGCGCGGCTGACCCCGGCCCCTCGGGGGCACCGGAGCCCGCCGGGACGAACGGAGCCCGCTGGGGCCCCGGAACCTGCGGGGACGCCCGGAGTACGGAGCCAGGAACACGGACGTTGAGGCCGTCGGCACACCGCCGACGGCCTCCGCCGTTCCCGGGGTGACATGTGTGTCCGGTGGTCCGGTGTGGCCGCAGGGGAGTGACCTTTGGCGCAATGTGACATTGCACCGGTGCGGGTGGGCGGAGAGTTCGGCGTTCCCCAGGGCGGGGCGGGTCAGCGGAGGAGGTCGGGGAGGCCTCCGGCGAGGGCGTGCAGGCAGCGGGCGGCCAGGGCGGCGGGGCCGTCCTCGCCGCCGGGCGGGGCGTCCCCGGCGGACCAGGTCTCCATGGACAGGCGGATGGCGTCGGTGACGGCTGCCGCCGCCAGGCGCACCGCCAGGTCCTCGTCCGGGCGGCCGGTGGCCGCCGCCAGCAGCGGCACCAGGCGTTCCTCCGAATCCTGGTTGACCCGGTACCAGACGGCCCGCAGGGTGGCGTCCTCCCGGGCGGCGCGCAGCAGGGCGCGCGTCCACTCCAGGGCGCGCTCCTCCTCCGGCCCCTCGGGCGTCAGCGCGTCCACGACGGACCGCTCCACGGCCTCGGGCAGCCCCGGGGCCGGTCCGCCGTCGCCGGGTTCCTCCAGGGCGGCCAGCGCGTCCCGCCAGCGCTGCGCACCGGTGCTGAGCAGCGGCGCGACGGCGTCCTGCTTGGTGCGGAAGTACCGGTAGAACGTGCGCAGCGCCACCCCGGCGGCATCGGCGATGTCCTCGGCGGTGGTGTTGTCGACGCCGCGCTCGGCGAAGAGCCGGGCGGCGGCCCGGGCGATCTCCACCTGTGTCGCGGCCTTGCGGCGGGCGGTGAGGGAGGAGCGGGGCCCCTCGGTTTCTGCGGTGACCATCGCGCTCGATCTTAGGTCCCCAGGTGGCGGCATAAAAAGTCCATATGGCATGTTGTGCCATGTAGACATTTCGTGCATGAGCGCCGCGCCCGGCCGGACGCGGCGGAGGAGGTAGGGGACGTGAACCGTTACGAGGGACGACGGGTCCTGGTCACCGGCGGCGGATCGGGCATCGGTCAGGCCACCGTGCTGCGCATGCTGGCCGAGGGCGGCAGCGTCGCCGCCGCCGACGTCAGCGAGGCCGGACTCAAGGACACCATCGACAAGGCCGGGGACCTGGCCGGGCGGCTGACCACGGTGTTCATGGACATCTCCGACGAGGAGTCGGTGCGCGCCGGCGCCGGCATCGCCGTCGAGGCCCTCGGCGGTCTCGACGCGCTCGTCAACGCCGCCGGGATCCTGCGTTCGTCGCACACCGAACAGACCGCCCTGGCGGACTTCGAGCGGGTCCTGCGCATCAACCTGGTCGGCACGTTCCTGGTGATCCGTGAGGCCCTGCCCGAACTGAAGCGGGGCCGGGGCCCCGCCGTGGTGAACTTCAGCTCCACCTCGGCGGCGTTCGCGCACCCCTACATGGCCGCGTACGCGGCCAGCAAGGGCGGGATCCAGTCGATGACCCACGCGCTGGCGTCCGAGTTCGCCAAGGACGGGATCCGCTTCACCGCCGTGCAGCCCGGCTCGATCTCCAGCGGGATGACCGACGGCAGCGGCGCCAGCGGCCAGAGCCGTGGGCCCGGCCTGCCGGAGGACGCCGACATGGCGCTGTTCGCCAAGCTCGGCCCCGCCCTCGGGCAGGGTTTCGCCGGGCCGGAGACGGTGGCGTCGGTGGTGGCGATGCTGGCCTCCGACGACGGCGCGTTCATCACCGGGACCGAGGTCCGCATCGACGGGGGTACCCACTTCTGACCCCGGGGGCGTGAAAAGGGGCCGTGCCGCGGACGTTCCGCGGCACGGCCCCGTGTTCGTTCGGTCCGTGTGTTCGTGCTCGGTCAGCCCTGGTCGAGGAGTCGGGCGCAGCGGATCAGACCCAGATGCGAGTACGCCTGCGGATGATTGCCCAACGCCCGCTCACTCACCGGATCGAACTCCTCCGGCAACAACCCCGTCGGCCCCGCACAGTCCACCAGGTGCGCGAACAGCTCCTCGGCCTCGGCCCGCCGCCCCGTGGCCAGATAGGCCTCGATCAGCCAGGTCGTGCACAAATGGAAGCCGCCCTCCCCGCCCGGCAGCCCGTCATCGCGGTGGTAGCGGTACACCGTCGGGCCGCTGCGCAGCTCGGCCTCGATCGCGGTCACCGTCGCCTGGAACCGCGCATCGGCCGGATCGATCAGCCCCGACAGGCCGATGTGCAGCGAGGCGGCGTCCAGGTCGGTGCCGTCGTAGGCGGTGGTGAACGCCTGGGCGGCCTCGTTCCACCCCTTGTCGATGACCTCGGCGGCGATCTGCGCGCGGAGGGGTTCCCAGGTGGGGTCGGGGGTGCGGTGGTAGGCGGCGGCCAGGGTCAGGGCCCGGTCCAGGGTGACCCAGCCCATCACCTTGGAGTAGACGCGGTGGCGGGGCTCGTCGCGTTCCTCCCAGATGCCGTGGTCGGGCTCGTGCCAGCGCCGGGCCACGGCCTGGGCCATCTCCTGGACCAGGTCCCAGTCCCGGTCGGCCAGGACCCCGCGGGCGGCGGCGAGGTGGGTGATGAGCTCGACCACCGGGCCGAACACGTCCAGCTGCACCTGGTGGTCGGCCAGGTTGCCCACCCGCACCGGGCGGGACCCGGCATAGCCCGACAGGGACTCGATGACCTCCTCCGGTCCCAGGTCGGTGCCGCGTAGCGAGTACAGCGGCTTGAGCAGCTCCGGGCCGGGCAGGGTGGCCACCACCCGGTGGACCCAGTCCAAGAACGCGTCGGCCTCGGCGGTGGAGCCGAGGTCGACCAGGGCCTGCACGGTCAGGGCCCCATCGCGCAGCCAGCAGTACCGGTAGTCCCAGTTGCGGATACCGCCGATCTCCTCGGGCAGGGAGGTGGTCGCGGCGGCCATCACACCCCCGGTGGGGGTGCACAGCCCGCGCAAGGTGAGCGCCGAACGCGCCACCAGGCGCCGCTCCGTCTCGGGCAGATCGAGTGTCCCCACCCACGAGGCCCACCCCTGCTCCGTCCGGCGGCGGCGTTCGGCCTCGGGCCGGTCGGCCGGGGCCAGGGAGTCGGTGCCGCAGCGCAGCTCCAGCACCACGGGGTGTTCGGAGGTGGGCTGCACGGTGGCGTAGGCGATGTCGTCGACGCCGTCGTGGTCGATGCGCCAGGACACCCCCGGGGCGTGCAACGCGATGGGGAACTCGGCCCCCTCCACGATCAGCCCGTCGTCCTTGGCGGTGATCCGCACCGGGGAGCGGCCGAAGTCGGGGCGGGGGGCGAACTCCACCACCGCCGGGGTGGTCCCGGTGATCACCCGCACCAGGTCGGTGCGGCCCGGGCCGGTGTCGGCGGCCAGGTAGTCGATGACCTCCAGCCGGGAGAAGCGGGTGCGCACCGTCATGGTGTCGCGCTCATAGCGCTGCCCCAGCGGCAGGCCCTTGTGGGCGGGGGCGATGGCGAAGACACCGGCGGAGCGCCCGCCCAACAGCTCGGCGAACAGCGCCGGGGAGTCCGGCTCGGGGTGACACAGCCACAGCAGCCGCGCGTCCGGGCCCACCAAGGCGACCGAGGCCTGGTTGGACAGCAGCGACATCCGCTCGATCGGGGTCGGGCGTTCCCCGAACACCCAGGAGCGGCGCTCGGCGGCCAGCAGGGCCAACAGTTGGGCGGCGGCCGGGGTGTCGGCGACCCGGTGGGCGGCCACCGAGGGTTCGGCCACGTCCCCCACCCGGATCCCGGCGTCGGCGCCGGCCAGGTGGAGGAAGACGGGTTCCTCGCCGTCGCCGCCGCCCATGTACAGCACCGCGGTGGCCTCGACCTGCCCGCGCAGCACCTCCAGGGCCTCGGCCTTGCCGTGCGCGGAGGGGTCGGCTGCCAGGTCGGTGTCGAACTCGGTGCCGTGCGCCCCGACCAGCCGCACCTCGCCGGGCAGCCGGGACAGCGCGGCCAGGTCGCGCAGGGGGCGGGCGGAGATGACCGCGCACACCGTCCCGGGAAGCTCCGCCAACTCACGCAGGGCGCGGACCGCTTCGGGCAGGGGGCGACGGTCGGGGTGGCCGTCGGCGTCCAGGGGGGCCAGGGCGCCGTCGTAGTCGCAGGCCACCAGCAGCCGGGAGGTGCGGGCCAGTGCCGACACACGTCGGCGGACATCGACGGAAAGGGGGTCGGGGGTCACTCCGGTGGGCTCTTCCGGCATGCCCGGGACCGCGTCCACCGCCTGGGTGAGCGTCACTGTGCCTCCTCCGCTGGTCCACGCAACGACCTGGGAAAAATGGGTGATCTTTAGGACTCCGTGCGCATACATCGGGTTCACACGGGTCTGGTGTGGAAAACGTAGAACCCGGGGCTTGTGGCACGGGTGGGGCTTCAGGGGACTTGAAACAGATCTCAGGAACTTTTAACGCGGATGTGGATGAAAGGGATCGCGCGCAGCGTCAAGATCCGGTCCTCCGGAAGTCAACGCGAGACTACCTGCGGTCTGTTGCCCCTGAGACCCGTGGGGAGCGTGATGCAGGTCACTCTAGGGATGTTTCGCGTGGATGGCGAGGGTGTGTCCGGGATGGAAGGCGGCCACCGGATGCGGCGAATGTGTAGAAAAGACGCAAAGCCGACATGGGCGGGATTCTCCCTCTTCTTGGTGGATTGGGCGATGTGCGATGCGCCACCGGCCGCCGGGGATTTTGCGGTGGCGTTGACCTGCGAGAACGTCGAATGGTCGTGCCTGGCTGCCGTCGGTCCGCGTGTGCGGCCCGACGGGCGCGGTCGACCGGGTGGACCGCGATCACATTTCCGGAACAGTGGGGTCGCAAGCCGGAAGCGGGGAGCCGGTCGGGGTGGTGGGAAGCCGCTGCGGTGCGACTGGGGGTGGTCCCGGGTGGCCCGCCGTTGTTGCCGCCCCGGTGACTCGGCGGTGCTGCCGATGGTCGCGGCCCTTGCCGTTCTGGGCGAGTGCATCGGTGAGGGCGGGTTGATCCCGGGCGGCTTGCCGGTGTCGCCGGTCCGGTGATTCGGCGGTGCAGTGGACGATCGTGGCCTTTGCCGTTCTGGGCGAGCGCATCGGTGGGGACGGGTCGGTCCTGGGCGGCTTGCCGGTGTCGCCGGTCCGGTGAACGGGGAGCGGGCGGTCGCGTGCGGGGGCGAACGGGCCGGGGTTGACCGGGGTGGGGCCGACGGGCTTCGGTGGGGTCATGACCGACGAATGCGACTCCGACGCGGAGCCCGGGCGCGACCTGAGGCCTGCGCACGCCCAGGCCGGTGACCCGGCGGGGCTGTTGGCGGCCGCGGTCGTCGCCGCTGAGGAGGAGGCCTTGGCGGCCCTCGCCGCCTTGGACGAGCACATCAGCGGGGGCGGGGCAGTCCCGAGCGGCCTACTGCCGTCGCTGGTTCGGATGGCCGCCGACGAGGGCCGTCCGATGGAAGTCCGCTGTGACGCCCTGATGGCGGTGGAGAGCCTGTACCGATCCGGCGACCCGGCGGGTTCCGCCGAACGGTCGGCCGTTCTGCCGGAGCTCGCCGTTCTGCTGAACGACCCCGACCCGCGTGTGTGCTCCGAGGTCGCGGCCGTGCTCGCCCGGGCCCTCGACGATGCCCCTGCCGCGCTCGATGCCCTGCGTCGCAGATGGGAGGTCGAACCGGATACGGCTATCCGCCACCAGGGCGAACCGGATTCGCCCATCCGCCGCCGAGCCGAACCGGATACGGCTATCCGATGCCGGGCTGAAGCGGATTCTGCCCTCCGCTCCGAGGAAGCCGATCCGGATTCGGTGATCCATGTTCATGCTGAAACGGATTCGGCTATCCATCATGGGGGTGTCGAAGCTGATCTGGGTGTCCGATTCCGAGTCGAACCGGATTCGATCATCCGGCTTCAAGCTGAAACGGATTCGGTGCTCCGGCTCCGGCTGCTCCAGGCCGCCGCCGGCCTTGTCGACCGCCACCCCGACGGACGGGCGTGGGTCGAGGCCGGGGACCCCCGCGTGCGCTGGCTGCTGGATCTGCGCGACCACGGCGGCGCCGACGAACGCCTGACCCTCGCCCTGCGGGCACCCGCACTTCTACAGTCCTCTGGCACCTCTGGCATCCCGGACGCCCCTGGCAGCCCCAACGCCCCTATTGACTCTGGCACCCCCGGCACCCCCGGCACCCCTAGCGACTCTGGCATCCCTGGCATCCTTGGCGACTCTGGCATCCCTGAAGCTCCTGGCGGCCCCGAAGCCCCTGGTGCTCCTGGTGCCCCCGGTGCTCCTGGTGCCCCCGGTGTCCCCAGTGCTCCTGGTGCCTCCGGTGCTCCTGATGCCCCTGGCGGACCTGACACCTTTGACGCCCCTGACGGCTCTGGCACCCCTGGCGGCCCCGGCGACCTCGTGGACCTGGCCGCCGCGTCGGTCGACGGCGACGACCCCCGGCCGCCGTGGGTACGGGTTCTCTCCGCCGACCACATCGCCGACGCCTGGGCGGTGCCGGGAGCCCTGGTCCAGGTGGCGGTGGCCCTGGACGGCGACCGCGACCGGTGCGCCGACCTCGCCGCCCGGCTCGCCGGGTCCGCGCGGGACGGGGTTCGGCTGGGAGCGGTCGAGGTGGTGGCAACGCTGGTCGACGGGCTCCGGGGCACGGAAGGCACATGCGTCGACACCGTCGGCAGGCTGGCCGCCGATCCGTGGGAGCCGGTGCGGGAGCGCGCCGTTCCGCTGCTCGCGGTGGCGGGGGAGGCGGCCGCACCTTGGGCGGACGTTCTGGCCCAGCGCGCGTCCGCGTATACCCAGCGTGCGGTCGCGGATGCAGGCGCCACGGCGTCAAGAACCACGGCGTCACGAGCCACGGAGTTGAGGGCCACACCGACGGGGCTTGCGCCAACGGGGTCCGCGGAGCGGGGCGCCGCACTGCTCGGTCTGGCACTGCTGCGCGACCCCCGGGTGGTTCCCCTGTTGCAGGAGGGGAGGGGGTGGACGGCCCTCGGGTTGCCCTACGCCCCGCAGGGCGACACGGGGTGGTCCTCGCCGGGGCTGCCCGACCTGTTGGAGGCCCTCGTTCATGAGGCGGACGCCCTGACACCCTTGCTGCGAGAACTCCTGGAGAAGGGCGGCGACGACGCCCTCGGGGTCATGTTCGCCTTGGAGGCCTGGGGATCCGCCGCGGCGCCGCTCGCCGACGCGGTGGCCGAACGGCTGCGTTGCTCCTCCCGCCCGGCGCGGGAACTGGCCGTCCTCGCGGCTGTGGGGCGCGGGGCGGCGGAGCACGCGGAGCAGGTCAGGGGGTTCGCGGGGGCACGGGACGACGGTGCGGCGGCCCTGGCCTACTGGCGGATGACCGGCGACGCGGCAGCGGCCCTGGAGTTGGCGGAAGGCGTCGGACCCCGGGCCTGGGTGCCCTACTGGACCCTGCTCGCCGAGCTGGGGCCGGCCGCCCGCGCCCACGTCGACCGGCTGCGCACACCGGTGGAGCGGGCGGAGCCGGTCGCCGCGCTGGCGTACTGGCGGATGACCGGGGACACGGCCACCGTGCTGCGGGTCCTGGCCGAGGCGGAGGGTGCGCCGCTGCGAGAGTCGGTCGGCGAGCGGTCCGGCCGGGAGGCGGTACGGGTGCTGGGGGAGATGGGCGGTGCCGCCGCGCCCGCAACGCCGCTTTTGCGTGAACTGCGGGACGCGCCCGAGCGTCCTTACCGGGAGGCGGGACCCGGCTGGCGGGCCGTCCTGGAGGACCGGGAACTGCTGGGCCTGCTGGACGGGGCCATCGCCCGCATCGGGGGCTGAATCCCCTGCCTGCATGCCCGCCTTCCACAGAGAAGAAGAACGAACGTGACCGAGGACCGACACATCCCCGGGCTGGACGGCGTGGACGAAGTGCCGTGGGACACCTTTCAGCACTTCTACGGCAGTGCGGGTGACCTGCGTGAACGGTTGAAGGTCGCGTTCACCGCCGAGGAGGTTCCGGCACGGGAGGCGGTCACGGCGATGCTCGGCGCCGTGCACCACCAGGGCGGCGCAGTGCTCCCGGTGTCGGTGCCGCTGCTGCCGTTCCTGCTGCGACTGGCCGCCGACCCGACACGTCCGGCGGCGGTGCGCCGGGCGGCCGTGTTCCTGGTGGTGGAGCTCGCCCGCTGCGGATGTGAGGCGGAACGCGGATTCGTGGCTCCGGGCTGGGAGGACGCCCTGGCCGCGGCGGTTCCGGGGCTTGTGGCGCTGCTCGCGGACCCGGAGCCGGAGCTGCGCTCCGAGGCGGCCTCGGCACTGGCCTGGACCCCTGCGGACAGGCACGGAATCCCGTCCTTCCTGCGCAGCCGCTGGGAACGGGAACCGGACGAACAGGTACGACTGGTGCTGCTGGAGAGTGCGGCCCGGTTCACGGCCCGGCTCACAGCCCGCCACCCGGACGGTGCGGCGCGGATCCCGGCCGCCGCCGGGGACGTGCGGTGGCTGCTGGACCTGCGCGACCACGGCGACGTCGACGAACGCGCGATCATCGCGCTGACCGACCCGCTCCTGCTGCCGGACGACCCGGTCGGCCTCTTCGCCGAGGCGGTCGAACGGGATGGCCGCCCGCCGTGGCAGCGGGCGGCGTTCCGGGCTTACTTCTGGCGGCGCGACACCGAGGAGCGGTTCCGGCGGCTCGCGCTGCTCCGGGTCTCCCGCGCGCTCGCCGCCCGGCCCGACGCCCGCACCGGCCTGGCCCGCCGACTGCTGGGGTCGCCGTACCCGGGGGCGCGGCTCGGCGCGGTGGACGCTGTGACCGGGCTGGTCGCGGAATTCCGGGGGGCCGAGACCGTGTGGGCGGACACCGCGGGTGAACTGCTGGGGGAGTCCGTCACGGAGGCCCGGACGATCGCGGCGCAGATCCTCGCGGTGGCCGGGGAGGCGGCCGTGCCGTGGGCGGATGCGCTGGCCGAACGGTCGGCCCTGAGCGAGGACCGGGCCGAACGGGCATCGGCCCTGCTCGCGCTGGCCCGGCTGCGCGACCCCCGGGCGGTACCGCTGTTGGTGGAACGGGCGGGGGAACCGTGTTTCGGTCTTTCCAGATCACGAGGGCACCGCGGGTGGTCGTGTGCTCCCGGGCTGCCCGACGTCCTGGAACCGCTCGTCCACGAGGCGGACACGCTCATGCCCTGGCTGCGGGAACGGTTGCTCAGGGACGGCGACGACGCCCTGGGCGTGCTGCTCCCCCTGGAGTCGTGGGGGCCGGCCGCGGCCCCGCTCACCGATAAGGTGGCCGCCCACCTGGACACCGGGCGGCGGGCCCGGGCGGCGCTGAACGTTCTCGCCGCCATCGGCCCGGCCGCCGCGCGGCACGCGGAAACGGTCCGCCGCAACGCCGAACCGGGGCGCGGGGGCGCCGCGGCGCCGGCGTTCTGGCGGCTCACCGGTGACGCGGAAGGGGCACTGGACCTCATCGGCGGGTTCCACCGCCGGCAGCGGGGACCGGTGTGGGCCCTGCTCGCCGAACTCGGTCCGGCGGCCGCGCGCCACCTGGACACCGTGCGCCGGGCGGCGGGAGAGGACGGCGCGGATCCGCGGGCCGCCCTGGCGCTGTGGCGGCTCACCGGTGACACCGACACGGTCCTGCGGCTGCTCCTCGACGGGGAGGCCGCCCCGATGACGGCGCTCACGGCCCTCTGGCAGGGTCGGGAGGCGGTGCGGGTACTGGGGGAGATGGGCGCCGCCGCCGCACCCGCGCTGCCGAGGCTGCGGGCGCTGCGGGCCGATCCGCGGCGACCGCGGTCGCAGGGGCGTCATGATTCCGGATGGCGGGACGTCGTCCAGGACCGGGAACTGCTGGATCTGCTGGACGGGGCCATCGCCCGCATCGAGGGCTGAATCCCCTTCCACCTTCACTGGAACAGAGAAGAGCGAACGTGACCGAGGACCGACACATCTCCGGGTCGGACGGCGTGGACGAGGTGCCGTGGGGTGACCTCGAAGACGTCTACGGCAGCGCCGAGAGTGTGCCCGAGCTGCTGGCCACGGCGTTCACCGGCGACGAGGAGCAGGCACGGTCGGCCGTCGACGATCTGAACGTGAACGTGTACCACCAGGGCGGCCAGATCTGCTCGGCGGCGCCTCCGCTGTTGCCGTTCCTGGTGCGACTGGCGGCCGATGGAACCCGTCCCGTGTCGGTGAGGTACGACGCCCTGGAATTGGTGGCCTGCCTGGGGGAGAGCGGGCACGAGGCGGAACCGCGCTTTGTGGATCCCGGCTGGCGGCCCGCCTGGGAGGCCGCGCTGCCGGAGGTCGTCGCGCTGCTGGGTGACGGTGAACCGCTGGTGAGCCGCGCGGCCGCGTGGGTGGTGTCCTGGGCGGTGGACGAGGCGGACGGGATGATCCGTGTCCTCCGGCGCCGCTGGGAGGCCGAACCCGATGAGGTGGTCCGGCTCGAGTTGCTGAACGCCATCGCCGAACTGGTGGGCCGGCATCCGGACGGGGCGGCGTGGGTCGCGGCCGCCGAGGGGGACGTGCGGTGGCTGCTGGAGCTGCGCGACCACGGGGACCTGGACACGCGGATGGTCATCGGCTTCCGGAACCCGCTGCTGCTGCCGGACGACCCCGTCGGCCTCGCCGTGGCCGCGGTCGAGGAGGGCGGCCCGAGGCCGTCGTGGCTGCGTTCGACTTATGGAGACCATGTCACCGACGAGCGTGCGTTGAACGGGGACATCGTCCACCGAGTGGCGAAGGCACTGGCCGAGAGGCCCGACGAGTGCGCGGATCTGGCCCGCCGGTTGCTGGGGTCCCGGCATGCGGGGGCGCGGTCAGGTGCGGTGGAGATCGCCGCCGGGCTGGTCGGCGAGTTCCGGGGCGCCGAGGAGACCTGGGCCGACACGCTCGGTCCGCTGCTCGCGGAGCCGTGGGCGGTGGACCGGACACGGGCGGTGCAGATCGTCTCGGTGGCGGGGGAGGCCGCCGTGCCGTGGGCGGACGCACTGGCCGAGTGCGCCGCCGGGGGACAGGACGCCTTTGAGCGGGCGGCCGCACTGTTCGGGCTGGCCCGGCTGCGGGATCCACGGGCGGTGCCGCTGCTGCTGGAACGGGCCGACGAACCGTGCTTCGGGCTCACCGCCGGGCAGAGTCACGGCGCCGGATGGTTCTTCTCCCCGGCGATGCCCGATGTGCTGGGCCTGCTCGCCGATGAGGCCGAAGCGCTCGCCCCCGCGTTGGGCGGGCTGTTGCGCGGACCGAAGAAGGGTGGGCTCTCCGCCCTGGCGACGCTGGAGCAATGGGGCCCGGCGGCGGCTCCGTTCGCGGACGGGGTGGCCGCCCGCCTGGAGGAGTCGGATCACCCGTCGCGGGAGCTGGAGGTGCTCGCCGAGATCGGCCGGGCGGCGGCACGGCACACGGTACTGGTCCGGCGGTTCGCGGGGCCGGAGAACAACGGTTCTGCGGCGCTGGCGTTCTGGCGGTTCACCGGGGATGCGGAAGGCGCTCTGGCGCTGTTGGAGGAGGCCGGCCCCCGGCTGTGGACCCCCTACTGGACCCTGCTCGCCGAACTCGGCCCGGCGGCCGCACGCCATGTCGACGCGGTGCGCGCGGAGTCGGAGAAGAGGAACCCCAGAGCTGCGCTGGCGTACTGGCGGATGACGGGGGACGCCGACACGGCTCTGCGGGCCCTGCTCGACGGCGACCACGCGCCGCTGGGCGGCTGGGTGTACTCCTGGGCCGGCCCGGCGGCGGTGCGGGCGGTGGAGGAGATGGGCGCGGCGGCCGCACCCGCGCTGCCGCGGTTGCGGGAGTTGCGGGCCGCCCCCCGGAGGCCGGGCGACCGCAGTTCCGGATGGCGCGATGTGGTCCGGGACCGGAAGCTGCTGGCGTTGCTCGACCGGGCGATCGCGCGGATCGAAACAGGATGAGGCCGGGCCGCCGAAAACCGCTTGCCGAGGGAACAGAGGGAGCGGTTCGGTGGTGGCATGGGTGATGACGTGCGGTTGCGCGGACTGGACGAGGTTCCGTGGGCCGATCTGGAGGGCTGCTACGGGGAGGGCGGCGCCGGGGTGCGCGACGATCTCGCGGCGGCGCTCACCGGGGACCTCGGGGAGGCCGTCGGCGCCATCGAGGACCTGTCCATGAGCCTGGCCGACCGGGGGTACGGGCATCGGATCCCCTCGGCGGTGCCCGCGGCGCTGCCGTTCCTGGTGCGGGCGGCCGTCGACACCGGGCGGCCCCCGCAGGTCCGGCTGGACACCCTGGGGCTGGTCGGGGACGTGTGCTCCGCCTGGGACCTGCCCGTGCCGGTCGCCGACCTGAAGACCCTGTTGGCCGACCCCCGCCCCGCGGTGCGCTCCGCGGTCGTCGACGCGCTGGCCTGCGGACGGGGCGAGGCCACCGCGGTGGTGGAGGCCCTGAGCGAATACGGGGAGGCCGAGCCCGACCCCGAGGTCCGGCTCCGGTTCCTGGCCGCCGTCGTCCGGCTCATCGGGCGCGGCGGGCCGGTTCCGGGGTGGGTGCGCGACCGGTTCGAGAACGGGGACCGCGACGAGCGGGTGCCGGCCGGGCTCGGGGCTTGCGAGGATCCGGTGCCGATCGCCAGGGAGGCCATGGGCCACCTGGTCCGGGAACCGAGCCCCCGGTGGTTCCGGGCCGCCGGGCTGGGCGCCGACGGCCGGGATCCTCGGCGTTTCCGGTACGCCCAGGTCTGGATCCACCGGGTGCTGGACCGCGATGGGCGGGAACGGGTCACCCGGGACCTGCTCGGGCACGTGGACGCTCGGGTGCGTGCGGCCGCTGTACGGGCGGTGGCGGACCTGGTCGGGGAGTTCCGTTCGGCGGCCGGGACGTGGCCCGGGCGGGTCGCACCGCTGCTGGACGACCCTGATCCGGAGGTCCGGCGGTGGGCGGTGCGGCTGCTGTCCGCCGTCGGGGGGCGGGCCCGCCCGTGGGCGGACCGGTTGGCCGATATCGCGGCGGAACCCGGCGAGGATGCCGCGCAGGCGCTGCTCGTCCTGGCCCGGCTCGGCGACCCCCGCGCGCTCGCGCTGTTCCTGGACCGCGCCGAACTGCCGCTGTTCGGGTTCGACCCGATCCCTTCGCGGAACCCGTGGGGCTGGGACCCCACGTTCGAGGAGATTTCGGAAGCGTTCACGCCCCGCGCCGACGAGCTGCTGCCGCACCTGCACGAGCGGATGGGGCAGGACCCCTGGGAGGCCCGGTGGACCGCTCCCGCCCTGGCGGTGTGGGGCGCCCGTGCGGCCCCGCTGGCCGACAAGGTCGCCGATCTGCTCGGCGGCGCCGACCGCGACCCCGGCCTGGTGGCGACGCTGGCGGCGATCGGCCCCGCCGCGGCGCGGCACGCCGGCCGGGTGCGGGAATCCGCGGCCGGGCACGGGCGGGCCCACGCGTATCTGCGGCTCACCGGCGACGCGGAGACGGCGCTGGACCTGCTCGGCCCCTTCGGCGTTCGGTGGCAGGACCGGGAATGGGCGCTGCTCGCCGAGGCCGGGCCCGCCGCCACCCGCCACGAGGCGGACCTGCGGGAGTACACGGCCGTACGGGGAGCACACGATGCGCAGGCGCTGCGCGCCCTGTGGCGGATCACCGGCGACGCGGGTCCGGTGCTCGCCGCGCTGCTCGACACCGAGCACCCCTACCTGGGCGAACGAGTGCTCACCGGCACCGGCCTGGCCGCCGTGCGGCTGCTCGGGGAGATCGGTCCTCCGGCTCGGGGAGCGCTGCCGCGGTTGCGCGCGCTGTTCGGCTCCGACCGCACCGCGCACGTGTCACCGGTGGCACTCGGCAGGCGCGGCGTCGCCCAGGACCGGGAACTGGTCGCCCGGTTGCGCGAGGCGATCGCGCGGATCGAAGAAAGAGGGTAGAAGGTGGGGGCCCGCCCGGGGGCGGGCCCCGGCGGTCACGAGGTCTTCTCGGGTTTGCGCAGGTGGTGCACGAACGCGGGCGGGATGTTGGCGATCACCTTGTCGGACCGGACGCCGTACCGGTCGATCCAGTCCTGCACTACCCAGCTGGTGCGGGCCTGGCGCAGGTAGTCCTCGCGGCGGGCGATGACCGCCTTCACCTCCTTGGTGTACAGGTAGCCGTAGAAGGACAGGTGGCCGCCCGGGCGCAGCACCTCGAAGTAGTACTCCAGGATCTCCCGGACGGAGTCGGCGGTGAAGTTCGCGAACGGCAGCCCCGACAGGATCACGTCGTAGGTGCGGTCGGTGCCCATGTCGCCGACCAGCTTGGCGTGCACCTTCGCCTGCGGGGCGATCGGTGACAGCGCGGGGTCGGTCTCCAGCAGGTGTTCGAGGTGGGCGGCGAACTCGGCGTTGGCCTCCACCAGGTCGACGGTGTCCCCCGGGCGCATGGCGGCGGCGATACCGCGGGTGATCGCCCCGGTTCCCGCGCCCACCTCCATGATCCGCAGCGGCTCGTCGGGGACCGGACGGACACGGACGTGTTCGGCCATCGCGCCGGCCAGCGCGGGGCTGCTGGGCACGATGGAACCGGTGGCATGGAACGTCCGCAGCGCCTGGGTGAAGAACAGCCTGGTGTCACGCAGGCGCTCGTCGAGGGCGGCGAGGGGTCCGGCGGTGCTCTTTGTCTCGGACATAACCGAACGCTAACCCCTGGCGGCCCCCGATGGGAGACGCCGGTGATTCCGCGTCGTGAATTGCCGGTGTGGACCATCCCACGGCTCGCACGGGAACCCCGGCGGCGGTGGTGCTCGGACCCTGGTGGCTAGGCTGATCCCATGAGCGAAGCGGACGAGGGGACCGAGACCGGCACCGGTGCCGGGACCGAGGCCGACACCGGTACCGGGGCCGGGACCGACACCGGGGCCGGGACCGACACCGGGGCCGGGACCGACACCGGGGCCGGTACCGATTCCGGCGCCGAGGCGGGCACCGATTCCGGCGGCGACACCGAACACTCCCGGACCGCGCTGGTGACCGGCGCCTCCTCCGGCATCGGCGAGGAGTACGCGCGCCGACTGGCCCAGCGCGGCTACGGCCTGGTGCTGGTGGCCCGGCGCAAGGAACTCCTGGAGTCGCTGGCCGAGGAGATCCGCGACCTCTACGGCACCCCCGTCGAGGTGCTCCCCGCCGACCTGGGTTCGCGTGAGGGGGTGAACGAGGTCATCGGGCGCCTCACCGCCGACGGCGGTGGGGGGACCCCCGCCGTCGACCTGCTCGTCAACAACGCCGGGCGCGGCGACGGCGGAGTGTTCACCCAACAGGACCCCGCCGAGATCGACGCCATGCTCGACCTCAACGTTCGGGCCGTCCTGCTGCTGACCCGGGCCGTGCTGCCGGTGCAGATCGCCCGCCGCGAGGCGGGGGAGAAGGCCAAGCTCGGCGTCATCACCGTGTCCTCGCTGGCCGGGGAGCCCGCCGTCAACCCCGGCGGGTCGGTGTACGGGGCGGGCAAGAAGTTCCTCACCCTGTGGAGCGAGAGCGTGTCCGCGGAGGTGCGGGGCCGGGACGTGTCCGTCACCGTGGTGGTGGCCGGGTTCGTGCGCACCGACATGACGCGGGGCGTGCAGGAGAAGGGGCTGCCCGAGTTCGCGTTCGTGCCCAAGGAGCACATCGTCCGCGACTCGCTGCGGGCCTGGGCGGCCGGGCGCTCCCACGTGGTCCCCGGCGCCCAGTACAAGACCGCCGACGGGCTGCTCAAGGTGCTGCCGCGTTCGCTGGTGCGGCTGCTGGCCCGGCGCATGGTGTGACGTAGCGGTGCGCGTGCGTGCGGGCGGACGGGTGCGTGTGCGTGCGGATGTGCGTGTGCGGAGTGGCCGGTGCGACGAACGGGTGTACAGGTGCAACGGGCGGGCGGTACGGGCGGACGGGTGCGCTGGGCGACCGCAATGCCGCATGTCACGTGCTCCCGTGACCGCATGGTGAGACTCCCGCCCCCGAGTGCAACGGATGGTGGCCGCACCGCCTAGGCTTGTCAGTGCACTGTCGGTCGAGGAAAGACACCATGAAGACCTTCGAAGAGCTGTTCGCCGAGCTGTCCGAGAAGGCGCGCACCCGACCCGAGGGGTCCGGGACCGTCGCCCAACTCGACGCCGGCGTCCATGCCATCGGCAAGAAGGTCGTCGAGGAGGCAGCCGAGGTCTGGATGGCCGCCGAATACGAATCGGATGAGCAGGCCGCCGAAGAGATCTCGCAGCTCCTCTACCACCTCCAGGTTCTGATGCTGGCCCGTGGCCTGCGGCTGGAAGACGTCTACAAGCATCTGTAGGTCGGCGCGCCCCGACCACGGCGCGTACGGCCGCTCGACGTCTTCAACCACGCAGAGCCATTACGCAGAGCCAACAGAAAGCCAGACACATGCCCGACATGCTGAGGATCGCCGTGCCCAACAAGGGCCAGCTGTCCGAGCCCGCCGTCGAGATGCTGCGCGAAGCCGGGTACCGGCAGCGCAAGAGCAGCCGCGACCTGGTGATGGTCGATCCCGACAACGAGACCGAGTTCTTCTTCCTGCGCCCCAAGGACATCGCCGTGTACGTCGGCGAGGGCATCCTCCAGGCCGGGATCACCGGCCGCGACATGCTGCTGGACTCCGGGGCGCCGGTGGACGAGGTACTGCCGCTGGGGTTCGGCGGGTCCACGTTCCGGTTCGCCGCCCCCAACGGCGCGAACATGAAGGTCGCAGACCTCGACGGCAAGCGCGTCGCCACGTCGTTCGACGGGCTGCTCCGCTCCTACCTGGACAAGGAGGGGATCGACGCGCGCGTCATCCACCTGGACGGGGCGGTGGAGAGCTCCGTCCAGCTGGGGGTGGCCGACGCCGTCGCCGACGTGGTGTCGACCGGAACCACGCTGCGCCAGGCCGGGCTGGAGACCTTCGGGGAGCCGATCCTGGTGTCGGAGGCGGTGGTGATCCGCCCGGTGGACGCCGAGCCCGACGCCAAGTTCGACACCCTGCTGCGGCGGCTGCGCGGCGTCCTGGTCGCCCGCGACTACGTGATGATGGACTACGACGTGCACGCCGAACGCCTGGAGGCGGCGGTGGCGCTGACCCCCGGCATGGAGGGCCCGACGGTGTCCCCGCTGCACCGGGAGGGGTGGGTGGCGGTGCGGTCGATGGTGCCGCGCCGGGACGCCCAGCGGATCATGGACGACCTGTGGCAGCTGGGAGCCCGCGCGATCCTGGTGACGGACATCTACGCCTGCCGCCTGTAGGCCGGACTCGGCGGATAACGTATCCGGTTGCGCGGCAGGGGGCCAATGGCTGGCGGCTGCGCCTGCTGCTCGCCGGGTGTGCGCCGCGGATGGCGTATCCGTTTCAGCTGGTGGGCGACGGCCGCACATGCCCTGGGGCGACGGAGGGGCGAGGGGCTCGCGGGGAACCGCGAGCCCCTTCGTGTGTCCGACTGCACGGCTTGGCTTCGGGTCGGGGCGGGTTTTCGGTCGTCCGCTACCGGTCCGGGCGGCCCGGCTCAGGCCGGGACGACGGTGATGGTGTACTCCGTGCCCTCCCCGTGGTCCGGGATGTCGACGGACAGCACGCGGCGTTCCTCGTCCCAGTCGGAGGTCCAGCCGTCCGGGGCGTCCACGGTCAGCTCGTGGTCGGGGAAGGCGTGCTCCGGGAGGTGGATCTCGGTGGGACCCGACACCCCTCCGCGTTCGGTGAACCGAACGCGGAAGACCGCCGTGTCGGCGTCGTAGGAGACCTCCACCGGATGCCCCGCCACTGCCCGCGGGTAGGCGCGGGACATGACCTCCACCAGCGGCCCCGGGGCGAGGTCGGTGTCCGCCCACGGCCCCCAGCCGTCGTGGTCGTTGGACCAGTAGGCGCGGCCGGTGGCCATCGCCTCGGTCTCCTCCAGCATGCGGCGCACGTAGGCCTCCGCGCCCGGCCCCGACATGTCCAGGCCGAACTCACCCAGCACGATCGGCGCCTCCAGGCGTTCGGCGGTGACGCGGACGCTGTCCGACCACAGGTCGATGCTGGTGTCCACCGTCGCGCGGGAGTCGCCCTCGTAGGGCCGGCCGAGGTCCATGGGCAGCGGGTAGGCGTGCGGGGCGTAGACGATGCGGGGCCCGCCCTCGCGCGGGTCCTCCAGGTGGGGGAGCGCGGACGGGAAACCCCAGTTGACCCCCACGGCCTGGCCCTCGACGAAGATCCAGGCGTCCTGGTCGACCTCGCGGATGCGGTCCAGGCAGCGGCGGTACAGCTCGGCCAGCGGGCCGGCCTCGAAGTCCGGGCCCTGGAGGCTGCCGCCGAACGGCTCGTTCATGAGGTCGTAGCCCAGGACGGCGGGTTCGTCGGCGAAGCGGGCGGCCACGTGGTTCCAGGCGGCGGCGTAGTCGTCCATGAGGTCCGGGTGGTCGCCGGTGGTGTTCCAGAAGTGGTCGAAGGAGCGCATGACCCCCGGCTCCAGGTAGACCAGCTCCCACATGTCCTGCGACTCCACCGGCAGGCCGTCGTTGTGGGTGGCCCACTGCGGGGCACCGTTGCCGGAGTGCTCCTCAGGGCTGGTGTGGCGGCCGTAGAGGTCCTGGTGCATGTCGATGAGGACGTGGTGGCCGCGTTCGGCGTACCAGTCCACGCGCTCGGCGACGGCGTCGAGGTAGGCCTCGTCGTAGACGCCGCGTTCGGGCTCCAGGGCCTGCCACTGGATGAGGAAGCGGACGAAGTTGGTGCCCATGAGGTCGTACTCGGTCTGGACGTCGTCCTCGGTGATCCAGGGGAGGCGGTCCGGGTCGGACTTGGCCGAGCCGGAGGTGTTGAAGCCGTGCAGGAACAGGGCGCGGCCCTGATCGTCGGTGATGTAGCGGGTGGGACCCGGGTCGTGCCGGGTGGCCGCGGCGAGCAGACCGGGGAGCAGGAGGAGGACGGCGAGGACCACCAGGCGTTTCAAGTCACGTCCTTCGGGGGGTGGGGAAAAGAGACGCACGTCACTATCCTGCAAAACGTGAATCTTATTCGCAATATCCCGGCGGTCACGTCCGCCGTCGCGCTGCTCCCGTGCCTGCTGTTCGGCACCACCGGATTCCTCGCCTGGCTGGGCGCGCACGGCGCCTGGCTGCTGCTGCCCAGCGCGCTGGGGGCGCCCTTCGCCGTGCCCGGGCTGCGGTTCACGCCGCTGGGCGAACAGCCGCTGTCGGCGCTCGCCACCGAACTGGTCGGGGTGGCCGTGCTCGCCGCCGTCGTCTGGTGGGCGACCGCGCGGTCCGTGGAACGCCGCCCCGAGGCCTCCGCCGGGCGGGCCTTCCTCGCCGGGTGGGGCGCGTTCGCCCTCGGGGCCGCGGCCGCCGGAGTGCCGCGCGCCCTGGTGCCCGCCTGGGAGATGGGGCTGGAGCCCGCCGGCTGGTACGCGATGCTCGCGGGCGGACTGGTCACCGGCCTGCTGTGGGGTTCGACACTGGGGTGGATCTGCGGATTCGCGCGACTGGCGGTCCGGCCGCGGGTGACGGTGGCGGTCTGAAGACCCCACCGGAACGGGGTTTCGGTCGCACCCGAACTCGTCGTCCGCCGGTTCGATGGAGTTCACACACTGTTTGTCCGTGGTGATCCCCCGTGGCCGAAGGTGGTCGTTTCCGGGGGAGGACTCCGGCACTGACGGAGGACTGTGTCACGATGCCCGAATGATCGAAGACTTCCGCCGCGCCGTCGCCGACGTCGTCGAGGCCGCCCCGTCGCGGCCCCACGACGTTCTACCGCTCGCCGGAACGCTGTTCCAGCTGGCCGGGCACGTACCCGTCGAGGAGCGGGCCGCGGCGCTCGCGGCCATCGCCGGACGTCTCCGCACGCCGGAGCGGATCGCCCTGGGGGCCGTCGCCGACCTGGCGGTGCTGTGCGGTGCCCTCGTCGAGGTGGGGACCCCGGCCGGTCCCGCCGGGGTCGAGATCACGCGCCGCGCCCGCGAGGTCGGCGCCCAGGCGATGCGGTTCGCGGAGGCCTGGGAGACGACGGGCGAGGACGACCCGCCGCACCCGCGGGAGACCGGTGAGTCGCACCGGGCGCGGGTGACCCCGGTGCTGGGCGACGCCGACATGTACTCGCTCGCCTCGTGGGCGACCATGCAGCCGTACGGGCTCGCGGTCCGCGCCGTGCTGAGCGACGCCGAGGTGCGCGCCGCACTGCGCGAGGACCCGCGGGGGCTCGCCGAGCTCCAGGCGCTGTCCTCCCGGATGCGCCGCCACGTCGAGGAGTTCGGCGAGGTGTACGAGCTGCTGCTGATGGCCGAGGCCGACCGGATGCTCGTCCTGGACCGGGCGTCGGGGCGGGGCTTCCGGGTGCGCTTCGACGGGGTGGGGGACAACTTCCAGCTGCACACGCTGCTGGCCGACGCGCTCATCGGCCCGGAGGGGCGGGGTGTGCCCGGGCAGCGGCCGATGCCGGACTGGGTCGCCTCCGCCACCGACCTGCGCGACGACCCCCGCCTGTCGATCGTCGAGGGCGAGTGGGACCTGGTCGGCGGCGACGGCATGTGGGTGGGCAACGAGGCGACACCGGGGTCGGTGCCGTTCGTCGAGGGCGAGCGGGTGCTGGTGCTGGAGCCGATCTCCCTCAAGCACACCTGGCGGACCGGCCGCCGCCACCCGCACATCCCGGGGTGGCTGCGGGTCGAGGAGGAACTGGGGCGCGAGGAGGCCGCCGCCTGGTGGGGGCGGGTGCACCCGGCGGGCACGGTCGTGCACCCGCTGGTGCAGAGCCAGGAGGAGACGTCCCCGGTGGTGGACGTGCCGCCGGAGGAGACGTCGGGCGCGTGGAACCCCACCGACGTGACGCCGGCGCCGAACGCGGAGAACCACCGCGGGCCTGACCCCTGGAGCCCGCAGCAGGAGGAGCAGACCCCGATCCACCCCGAACCCTGGAACGCTCCGACCGACGACTCCTGGAACGCCGTCCGCTCCTCGGACCCCGCCACGGCCTACGAGGGCGCCTCCGGCACCCACGGCCACGGCGGCCCCGCCGAATCGGGCGCCCACAACACCCCCGGCTACGGCGATGCCACCGGGGCCCCTGGTGCCGGTGATGCCCCGGGCGGTTGGCCGCCCGCCGACACCGGTGCCGGTGCGCCTGGAACCCCGGGAGCCCACGGCGCCCCCGGTGCCGCCGGAACCTCTGGTGCCCCGGGTTACGGCGGCGCGGCGGGCTTCCCTGAGGCCCCTGGCCACAGCGGTGCCGGTGGTGCTTCGGGCGGCCGGCCGCCCGCTGACGTGGGCGCCGGTGGGGCCGGGGCTTCGGGGGCACATGGTGCCCCCGGTGCCGCCGGGACCTCTGGTGCTGCCGGGCACGGTGGGGCCTCCGGCGGTCGGCCGTCTGCTGACGTGGGTGCCGGTGCGGCCGAGGGTTCGGGGGCGCACGGTGTTCCTGGGCACGGCGGTGCGGCCGGTGCCGGTGACGTTCCTGGGGACTGGGGTCCTACGGGGGCGCAGGGGGCCTGGGGTGCCTCCGGGGTTGTGCCGCCGGGTGCGTCGTTGGTGCCGCCGCCTCCTGCGGACCGGTGGGAGGTCGAGGCGGAGCCGTCGATCGCCGAGGGTCCCGAGGCGGACCGTGAGCCGCCGGGTGCCGGTCTGCTGGAGCCGATGCCGGAGGGTGTTTCCGACAGCAGCGGGTGGGGTCCCTCCTGGAAGTCCTGACCGCCGACTGGATCGCCGCGGCCTCCCGCGGGGTGTGCCGCTGGCACGATGGCGCCGGTGACGCTCCTGGGGCTGGCCGCCTGTTGGTGTGAGCGCCGGTACGGCTGCGACCTCTGGTCCTTTTGGGTGCGGCGGGGCCCCATTACCGCTGGGATTTTTGAGGCACACGGTGTTCTTGGGTACAGCGGGGCGCGGGGGTGCCGGTGATGCTTCTGGGACTGGCCGCCTGCGAACGCGGGCGTCGGCGTGGCCGGGGCTCAGGGGTGCTCGGTGTTCCCGGGGCGGGACTGGAGGGCGGCCCAGATGAGGGGGATCTGGAGGGGGACGCGCCCCCAGGCGACCACGGGGTTGTCGGCCGGGCCCGGGAGGCGGCCGGTGCCGGAGTCCAGGGCCATCTGGACGTTGGCGGGCCAGACGGCGAGGAGGAGGGCGGCGGAGGCCCGGCCCGCCCAGGGGCGGCGGGTCAGCAGGCCCAGGCCGCAGGCGACCTCGGCGACGCCGCTGCCGTACACCCAGGCGCGCGGGGCGGGCAGGGAGCGCGGCATGATCGCCTCGAAGGGCTTGGGTGCGGCGAAGTGCAGCACGCCCGAGGCCAGGAACAGGCTGCCGAGGGCGTACGGGGCGGCGGTGCGCAGTTTCTTGATCACACCCCCTAAGTTACCCGCGGGTCATAAAACGCGGAAGGGCCCCGGAGTGTACTCCGGGGCCCTCACCACCTAGCAGCAGCGCGACCCGGGATTCGTGTCGCCCTTGTCCGTGTGGTGGCGCCAGAAGACGCGCTCGCTCATGGGCTCCTCATCCGGGTGTTCCCGGTTGTGGTGCTCCAGGTAGATCTCGTAGGCCCGCTCGCCCGCGATCCCGCGGGCGATCTGCCACGCTTCGCGCAGTCCGTGCAGCAGCCTCGGACCGAGTGCCGAGCCCGTCGTCATCGCCCGCTACTCCTTCTTCTCCTCGGAGCCGCCCACGCTCTCCAGCTGTCGAGCGTACTCGCGCTCCTCCTTGCTCGGGATGAGCCCGTCCGGAGCCCAGGTCTTGCTCTTCTCGTACGGGATCTCCGTGATGGGCAGCGAGCCCTCCGGGGCGCGCAGCGCCTTGATCCACACCCGCACCGAGTCGACCAGGATGATGACCACCAGCAGCGCGAACAGCACCGACAGGGTGCCCTGGATCGTCGTGTTCACGACGACCTGGCGCATGGCCTCCTCGCCCTGCACCGCGCCCACCCCGGGCTCGCCGTTGGCGAGGGCCTCGGAGAACTGGCTGCGCTGGGCGAAGAACCCGATCTTCGGGTCGTCGGAGAACACCTTCTGGTAGCTCGCCGTCAGCGTGACCACCGCGTCCCAGGCCAGCGGCACCAGGGTGACCCAGGCGTACTTGGCCCGGCCGGACTTGATGATCAGCGTGGTGCACACCGCCAGGGCGATGGCCGCCAGCAGCTGGTTGGCGATGCCGAACAGCGGGAACAGCTGGTTGATGCCGCCCAGCGGGTCGTTCACGCCCGCCCACAGGAAGTACCCCCAGCCGCCGACGATCAGCGCGCTGCAGATCCACGCTCCGGGCCGCCAGCTGGTGTCGCGCATCGGCTTGTAGACGTTGCCCAGGGTGTCCTGGAGCATGAACCGGCCGACGCGGGTGCCGGCGTCGACGGTGGTGAGGATGAACAGCGCCTCGAACATGACGGCGAAGTGGTACCAGAACGCCATCATGGCCTGGCCGCCGAACACGTTGGAGAAGATCGTCGCCGCACCCAGCGCGAACGTCGGCGCGCCGCCGGTCCGGGCGATGATCTCGTTCTCGCCGATGTCCCGCGCGACCTGCTGGAGCGTCGCCGCGTCCACGGTGAAGCCGAGCGCGCTGACGGTCTGCGCGGCGGACTCGATGCTGCCGCCCAGGGCGTTCATCGGCATGTTCATCGCGAAGTACACGCCCGGGTCGATGATGCACGCCGTGATCAGGGCCATGACCGCCACGAACGACTCGGTGAGCATCGAGCCGTACCCGATCATGCGGACCTGGGTCTCCTTCTCGATGAGCTTGGGCGTGGTGCCCGAGGAGATCAGCGCGTGGAATCCCGACAGCGCACCGCAGGCGATCGTGATGAACACGAACGGGAACAGCGGCCCGGCCACCACCGGCCCCTGGCCGTTGAACGCGAACTCGGTGAGCCGCGGCAGCTGCAGCGACGGCATCGCGATGAGGATGGACACCGCGAGCAGGACGACCACGCCGACCTTCATGAAGGTCGACAGGTAGTCGCGCGGCGCCAGCAGCAGCCACACGGGCAGCACCGAGGCGACGAAGCCGTACACGATCAGGCCGATGGTCAGCTCGTTCTTGGTGAAGAGGAAGACCTCGCTGAGGACCGCGTGCTCGGCCACCCAGCCGCCGCCGACGATGGACAGCAGCAGCAGGACGACGCCGATGGCGGAGGTCTCCATGACCCTGCCGGGCCGGATGAACCGCAGGTACACGCCCATGAACAGGGCGATGGGGATGGTCATGATCAGCGAGAACGCACCCCACGGCGACTCGGCCAGGGCGTTCACGACGACCATGGCGAGCACGGCGAGCAGGATGACCATGATGGACAGCACCGCGACCAGCGCGGCGATGCCGCCGACCGGGCCGATCTCCTCGCGCGCCATCTGGCCGAGCGAGCGGCCGTTGCGGCGGGTGGAGAAGAACAGCACGACCATGTCCTGCACGGCACCCGCGAAGATCACACCCAGGATGATCCAGATGGTGCCGGGCAGGAAGCCCATCTGCGCGGCGAGGACCGGGCCGACGAGCGGACCGGCGCCGGCGATGGCGGCGAAGTGGTGGCCGTAGAGCACCCGGCGGTCGGTCGGGTGGAAGTCGGCGCCGTTGTTGAGGCGCTCGGCGGGGGTGGCCCGGGTCCGGTCGGCCACCAGCACCTTGTACTGGATGAACCGGGCGTAGAACCGGTAGGCGATGGCGTAGGACGCGAGCGCGGCGAAGATCAGCCAGGCGGCCGAAACCTCTTCACCTCGGCCGATGGCGATAACGCCCCACGAGACTGCTCCCACCAGAGCGACGCCGATCCAGATGGCGATGCTCCGTGGCGTCCATTTCGGCTTCTCCGGCGCCGGCGGGGTTCCCGCCTTGCCGTTGACCGGAACAGAGGACATCTGATCCTTCTCTCTAACCTGTCGGGCCCCCGGGGAGGAATCCGGGGGCCATACCGCGACAATCGTGCAGGACCTACCCCTGTTGCGGGCGTCACAAAGGAACCGGTTGTATCACAGATTCAATACTTCGGGAACTTTCTCGAAACCCTCTGGTAAGCGATGAAACCGCAGACCCCTTGTCCACAAGGCTTTCCGGCCCCCTGGACACGGCGGGTGCCCGCACGGGCACAATGGCGGGATGGAGACACCACAGGTGGCGGAGGAGTACGAGACGCTCGCCCGGGTCACGGGTGAGACGGGCGGTGACCTGGTGCTGCGCCGGGTGGGCGCGCACTACGAGATCTACAGCAACGGGGTGTTCCTCATGGACACCCGGGACGGGACCTCCGAGCGCGAGATGGTGCGCGCGAGCCTGGCCGCGCTGCCGCGGGGCCGCTCGCGGGCGCGGGTCCTCATCGGCGGCCTGGGGGTGGGCTTCTCGGCCCGGGAGGCGCTGGACGACCCCCGGGTCTCCCTGGTGGAGGTGGTCGAGCTGGAGCCCCAGGTCATCGCGTGGCACGACGGCGAACTGGGCGAGGCCGCGGAGTTCGTGCACCGGGACCCCCGCTGCCGGGTGCACAACGCCGACATCGTGGCCTGGACGCGGGAGGCGGCCGGGCGGCCGCAGCGCTACGACGCGATCTGCCTGGACACCGACAACGGCCCGGACTGGACCGTGACCGAGGCCAACGGCCGCCTGTACCAGGCGCCGGGGGTGGAGCTGCTCAAGGGGCTGCTGGCCCCGGGCGGGGTGCTGGCGTTCTGGAGCGCGAACCCGGTGGAGTCGTTCGAGGCGCTGCTGCGCGAGCGCTTCGCCCACGTGGAGGTGATCGAGGTGACGGTGTCCCACAGCATCCCCGACACCGTCTACCTGGCCCGGGAGTCCTGACCGCGGCCCCGCCACTTCGAACGCGGCCCCGGCCGCGGACCCTGTCCCGGGGCCGGCGGCCGCACCGCCGCCCCGGGACGGCGCCTCAGTTGCGGGAGGACATGAAGCGGGCGAACTCCTCCAGGGAGATGCGGGAGTCGCCGTCGGAGTCCATGGCGCTGACCGTCTCGGCGGCCTGCTCGTCGGTGCACTCGTCGCCCAGGTTGCGCATGAGGGCGACCAGCTCGGAGGCGGAGATGCGGCCGTCGCCGTCGGTGTCGACGAGGGCGAACGTGGCGGCGTACTCGGAGGTCTCGGGCATTGTCTCTCCCAGTCGGGGTCCGTTGGTGCGGAAAGGCTACAGGTAGGGCGAAGGGCCGCGCCGGGCGGTTCTCGCGCCGGGGCGGCCCTTCGGGGTACTGCGTCAGGTCACCGGGTCAGGCCACCGGGGGTTCCGGCGGGTCACTTGCCGACCGAGGCCCGGGAGCCGATCCAGCGGGCGATCACCGTGAACAGCAGCACCAGGATGAACAGGCACAGCGCCGCGCCCCACGCGCGGTCGATGCCCGCCTCGAACGGCTGGGCCGCGCCCCGGTAGAGCTGCATCGGCACGGCGCCCTGGGGGGAGCCCTGGAACGCGGTGACGATGATGCCGGTGCCGAACGCCGTCAGCAGCAGCGGCGCGGTCTCGCCGATACCGCGCGCGATCGCCAGCATCGAGCCGGTGGTCAGGCCGGGGGCGGCGGCGGGCAGCACCGTGTGGACGATGGTCTGCCACTTGCGGGCGCCCAGGCCGTAGCTGGCGTTGCGGAGCTCGTTCGGCACCAGCCGCAGCATCTCCTCCGCCGAGCGTGTGACGATCGGCAGCATCATCACCGCGATCGCCACGGCGCCCACGAACGTGCCGAAGCCCAGCCCGCCCCAGCCGATCACCAGCAGGCCGTAGACGAACAGGCCCACGAAGATCGACGGGATGCCGGTCATGACGTCGGTGAAGAAGCGGATCGCGGCGGTCAGCCGGTTGGGGCCGTACTCCACGATGTACACGGCGGTGGCGATGCCGAACGGGATCGACATCGCGACGGCCAGCGCCATGATGTACAGCGTGCCGAAGAAGCCGGCCGCGTAGCCGCCGCCCTCGCGCCGGGGCGGGGGCTCGGTGGCGGTGATGAAGTCCAGGTTCACCACGCCGATGCCGCGCCGGGTGACCTCGAAGATGATGAGGAACAGCGGGATCATCGCCAGGATCATCGCGCCGGTCAGGATGACCGTGGCCGAGCGGTTCTTGAACCGCCGGAAGCCGGAGCCGGGCGGCCGCACGCTCAGCGGGACGTGCTGCGCCGGGGTCGGGGGTGTGGTGGTCGCGGTGCTCATACGGCGGCGTCTCCCGTGAACTGCCCCAGCCGCCAGACGATGACGCGGGCCAGGACGTTGATGATCATCGTGACCAGGAACAGGGCGACACCGATCGCCATCAGCCCGGTCCGGGTCTCCGGCGAGGACTCGCCGAAGGTCGCCGCGATGTGCGAGGCCATGCTGCTGCCGGTGCCGAAGAGGCTGGCGCCCCAGGACTGGGAGCCGCCGATCAGCATCAGGACGGCGATGGTCTCGCCCAGGGCGCGGCCCAGGCCCAGCATGGTCGCGGCGACGATGCCGGAGAAGCTGGAGGGCAGCACGATCTTGGTGATGACCTCCCACCGGGTGGAGCCCAGCGCGTAGCCGGCCATCTGCTGCTCCAGCGGCTGGACGGCGATGACCTCGCGGATGATGGCGGTCATGATCGGCAGGATCATGATGGCCAGCACGATGCCCGCGGGGAAGTAGCCGACGCCGCGCACCGGGCCCTCGAAGAGGAAGAACCAGCCCAGGGTGGACTCGACCAGGTCGAAGAAGGGCCGCATCACGTTCGGCAGGAACCAGTGCAGGCCCCACAGGCCGAAGATGACGCTGGGCACCGCGGCCAGCAGCTCCACCGTGTAGGAGAGCGGCTTGGCGATGCGGCGCGGGGCCATGTGGGTGAGGTAGACGGCGACCATGATGGCCAGCGGCAGCGCGATGACGATCGCGATGGTCGCGGTGATCAGGGTGCCGTAGATGAAGGGCCAGGCGCCGTAGGTACCGGTGATCTCGGTCCGGGAGTTGCCCGATGCCCAGTCCTGGCCGAGGAGGAAGCCGAAGAAGCCCTCCTTGGCGAACACCGGCCAGGCCTCGGTGGTGGTCCGGATGACCATGAGCGCCAGGATGACCAGCACGATGGTCCCGCAGGCGGCGACGGTCCACTTGAAGATCGGGTCGGTCCGCCGGCCTCTGCCGGACGCCAAGGTCCTCCGCGGGGAGTCCTCGGGGGCCTTCGGGGCCTCGGGGGCCTCGGTGGACATGTGCTTCTCCTCTGTGGCTTTCGTGGGGAGTGGAGAGCGTTCCCGCCCCGGCACCACGGGGCGGAGGAGGGTCTAATGGCGACGGCCGGGCCGGTCGGCCCGGCCGTCGCGGTGGGTCTCCGGGAGGGTGAGGGGGAGCCTCGCGCCTCGGGGAGGGGTCCGCGCTAGTTGGCGGAGTTGGTCTTCTCCAGCTCGGCGATGACGCGCTCGGTCAGGCCCTCGCCCAGCGGCGCGTAGCCCAGCTCGCCGGCCAGCTCGCGGGCGCCCTCGTCGGTCAGCGCCCAGGTCCAGAAGTCGATGACGGCGTCGGCGTTGGCCTGGTCGTAGCCGCAGGTGTAGGTGAAGATCCAGTTGGTGCCGGCGATCGGGTAGCCCTCGCCGCCGACGTTGTCGATCTCGAACTGGAAGTTGTCCGGGACCTCGACCTCCTCGGAGGCGGCGATGGTGGCCTCCAGGGTGGGCTCGATCGCGTTGCCGTCCTCGTTCACGACGTGGGCGACGGCCAGGCCGGCCTCCTGGGCGAAGGACTGGTTGACGTAGCCGAGGCCGCCGGGGTTCTGGGTGATGCCCTGGGCGACGCCGTCGTTCTGCTGGCCGCCGACCAGGCCGTCGGCCCAGTCCAGCTCCTTGCCCTCGCCGTACTTCTCGGCCCACCAGTCCACCTCGGTGGACAGGTAGTGGCTGAACACGTAGGTGGTGCCGGAGCTGTCGGAGCGGTGGACCGGGATGATCTCGTCGCTCGGCAGGTCCAGGTCGGGGTTGAGCTCGGCGATCTCGGGGGCGTCGAAGGTCTTGATCTGCCCGTCGTAGATCTTGGCGATGGTCTCGGCGTCCAGGACCAGGCCGTCGAGGGCCTCGTTGTTGAACGCGATGACGACGGCGCCGAACACCACCGGGTACTGGACGGCCGCGCAGCCGCGGGCCTCCTCGGCGGCGGCCAGGTCCTCTTCGCCCAGGTACTGCTCGGAGGAGCCGAAGTCGACGGTCTGCTCAAGGAACTGCTCGACGCCGGCACCGGAGCCGACGCTCTGGTAGTTGATCTGGACGCCGGGCTGCACGTCGCTGTTGTACGTGTAGATCAGGTCCTGGAAGAGCGGGTCGGGGAAGCTGGCGCCCGCGCCGGTCAGCGAAGCGCTGAGCTGCTCGGCGGGAGCGTCGCCGGCGGCGTCGCCACCGGTGTCACCGCCGCCGCCGCACGCAGTGGCGAGCAGGGGGATGGCCGCCAGGACGGCGAGCTTGGAACGCCCGTTGCGCATGTCGAAGTTCTCCTCGTTGAATCACCGCTGTCGGGGCTGACGTGAAACGACGTTAAACGCGGAGAAAGTCGTGTCGCCATCGAAATGGCAGACCTTCGGTGGAAGTCGGGTGAATGGAGAGTGAATGGTGGTCACGTTCAGGTAACGGGTAGAGTGTGGCCGTTCCGTGACCAGTGTGCCCCTGTGGCGTACCACACCGTGATGACCTGCGGGTATGCCAATGGGAGCGGGGAGTGAGCAGTCATCGCTCCGATATTCGGGATTTTTCTGCCATTCACTTTCGCATGCGTCTTCGAGAGAAGTGACGCGAACATGAACAAGGGGCCGCCCCGGTCGTACCGGGGGACCCTCGGAGAAAGTTCAGACCATGCCTAGCCGCCGTTCGCAGTGTCCAATCGATAACCGATCCCGCGCACCGTGTGGATGAATCTCGGGCGGGCTTCGGAATCGCCCAGCTTGTGGCGCAGGCGGCGGATGTGCACGGCGATGGTGTTGTTCACCGGGGGCAGCGGCTTGTGCCAGACCTCGGTCCACAGCTCCTCGCGGCTGACGACCCGGCCGTGGTGGCGCAGCAGGAAGTCCATGATCCCGAACTCCCGCAGCGCCAGGTCGACCGGATGGCCGTCCACGAACAGCCGGTGCCCCAGGGCGTCCAGCTCCAGGGCGCCCGAACGCAGCGACGTGCCGCCACCGGAGACGTGCTCCAGGGAGCCGCCGCCGTCCATCCCCGGCAGCGAACCGCGCAGCAGCGCCGCCAGCTCCGGGATGCGGTAGGGGCGGTTGACGCAGGCGGTGGCCCCGGCGGCCAGCGCGCGCAGCGCCCGCTGGGAGTCGCCGGGGCCCACACCGATGAGGATCGGGATGTCGGTCGCCCGCCGGGTCACCCGCACCAGTGTCTCCAGGTCCACCTCGGGCGGGGTCGCGCTGGTCACGATCGTGTCCGGGCGCAGCAGCCCCACCCGGAGCAGGGCCTCGGCCCCGTCGACGCACACCGTGATGTCGACGTCGTGGCCGCTGAGCGAGAGCACCAGCTGGTGCGACTGCTCCGACTCCGGTTCCACCAGCAGGACCCGCAGCGGACCCTCGGCGCGCTCCACCGCGTCGTCCGAGGCCCCCGCGGGGCGGGGGACGGACGTGGAGGCGGGGAGCGCGGTCATGGTCGTGGTTCCACTTCGTCGGGGAGGGCGTGTCGAAGAGGGCGGCGCGGTGTTCCGGTCGGCCGGATGCCCGGCCGACCGATCAGCCGATCAGCCGAAGCGGCCGGAGATGTAGTCCTCGGTGCGCTGGTCGGCCGGCTTGCTGAAGATCGTGGCGGTCTCGTCGAACTCCACCAGGCTGCCGTAGCGCTCGCCCTTGTCGTCCACACCCGCGGTGAAGAACGCGGTGCGGTCGGAGACGCGCGCGGCCTGCTGCATGTTGTGGGTGACGATGACGATCGTGTACTCGGCCGCCAGCTCGTACATCAGGTCCTCGATCTTGAGCGTGGCGATCGGGTCCAGCGCCGAGCACGGCTCGTCCATGAGGATGACCTCGGGGTTCACCGCGATGGTCCGCGCGATGCAGAGCCGCTGCTGCTGGCCGCCGGAGAGGGCGAACGCGCTCTCCTTGAGCTTGTCCTTGACCTCGTCCCACAGCGCGGCCTTGGTGAGGGTCTCCTCGACCAGGTCGTCCATGTTGCCGCGCTGGCCGTTGATGCGCGGGCCGTAGGCGACGTTGTCGTAGATCGACTTGGGGAACGGGTTGGGCTTCTGGAAGACCATCCCGATGCGGCGGCGGACCTCGATGGGGTCGACGTCCGCGGCGTACAGGTCCTCGCCGTGGTACTCGACCCTGCCCTCGATACGGGCGCCGGGGATGAGGTCGTTCATCCGGTTGAGCGTGCGCAGCACCGTGCTCTTGCCGCAGCCGGAGGGGCCGATCATCGCGGTGATCTGGCGCGGGCCGACCTTGAGGTCGACGTCGCGCACGGCCTTGTTCGAGCCGTAGAAGATGGAGAGACCGGCGACGTCGAAGACGGGGTCGCCCAGCCCGGGAACCTCGCGGTTGTAGCGGATGGTGTCGGGGGCGACTCCGCGACCGGAGTCGGTGCCACGAGCGGACGCGGTGTTGCTGATGGACATGGTGCCACTTCCGGGTCGGACGGTGCTTGCTGGCTCATGAGGGGTGAACCGCCGGAGCGCGGTCGAACCCATGCAAATATGTCCGGGTGAAGTTGCGGTGAACGATCCACGTGGCCTGGATGAACGTGGGCGGTGGAGTCGGATGTGTGATGACGCGGACCGTTGCCCGCCGGTCACCGAACCCGTCGCATCGGCTTCACCAGGCCGGGTTGCGCCTGGTGGACGGCGTGGGCCAGGGTCTCGGCCGCGCGGGCCGTCGGCCGCACGGTGATCCTGGTGAGCGGTCGCCCCGGGTGGGCGGGGACGTCGCTCTCCTCCCACTCCGACAGGGCGCACCAGGACGGTACCCGCGTCACCAGGCCGGGGCCGGTGAGGAACAGCTTGAGGACCTGGCCCGACCGGGAGCGCCCCGGGTCCTTGCGCTCGCTGCGCGCGTGCAGGATCTGCTCCCAGGGGATGGACATGCTGCGGTCCGGCGACCACAGCATTGGTTCCTGGACCAGGTGGATCCCCCGGTCGTCCACGGTGAGGGACTGGCGGGTGAGGCAGCGCGGCGCGCAGCGGACCGACCAGGCCGTGGCCGCGATGACGACGACGGCCCACAGCAGCGGTGCGACCAGCAGGGCGTACTCCTGCCGTTCGATGATGCGGGCGGTGTCCATGGCCCCGAAGACCCCTCCCGCCCAGAGGTAGAGGCAGCCCAGGAAGCCCAGGGCCCACGCCCTGGCGCGGCGTCCGCGCAGGTCGGCGTGGAAGGGCGCGGTGGGCGCGGCCGCGGAGGCGGTGGCGATGCCGGTGCCGGTGGCGGCCGCGGGGTCGGTCGCCGGGGCGGGAACGGCCTCGGCCTCCGCGGGCGGGGCCGGCTCGATCCCGGGCTCGCCGAAGAGGTCGGGGCGCGCGTTGCGCACCATGTGCACCAGGCGGAGGGCGGGTCCGTACATCCCCATGTCGAGGACGAGCAGTTCGCCGAGCACCCTGCGGCCGCCGATGACCTCCGTCTCCTCGAACCGGCCGACCCAGGTCGGCGGGGCCGTGCGTGCGGAGAGCCTGCGGTTCAGCTGCATCCCGATCGCCGGGTAGGGGGTCCCGCTCCTGCGCCGGTGCCGGATGTCCAGGCGGGAGACCGCCTTCCAGGGCACGGTGACGATCCGTTCGGGGGACCACCACAGCCGTTCCTGCGCCAGGGTGACGCCGCGTTCGTGGAGGTGGACGTACTGCACGGTCCACAACCGCGGGGTCGCCGCGGCGGTGTACCCGGCCAGGCCCAGCGCCGCCGCGGCCAGCAGGCCGAAGAACACCAGGTCGGAGGTGTCGGCGGCGGCCACCGCTCCCGGTTCCAGGAGGCGGACCGCGATGGCGGCCGTCGAGCCGAGCAGGATGAGCGACGCGGTGGCGGCCGCGAACCACTGCACGATCCGGCCGCCGCGCACGTTCAACCGCTCGTCGACGACCGGGGGGACCTGCGGTGCCTGTGGGGCCTGGGTGGTCTGGGGGGACTGTGGGGCCTGCGCCGCCGGTGCCCCGGGGGCGGCCGGGGCGGTGCCGCCCAGCAGGTCGGGGCGCTGTCCGCGCAGGTACGGCAGCATCCGGTCGCGCTCGGCGGTCCCCCAGGAGGTGTGCACCCGCGGCATCAGGGGTTCGTCGCCCGGCTCCGGCAGGGCCTCGTCCAGCTCCAGCCAGGTGGGCCGCGGTGTGCTCGGCGGGAGGTACAGGTACACCGCCAGGCGCTGGTGTCCGAGGTCCGGGTCGCCGTCCGGCCGCGTGGAGGTGACCGGGGCGTCGGAGCGGATCGCCCGGATCCCGTCCCAGGGGAGCTCCAGGGTCCGGCCGCGGAACCACCACAGCGGTCGCTGGACGAACGCGATGCCCGCCGCGTCCGCGCGCATCCCCTGCCGGGTGAACAGCCGCGGCAGCCGGACCGCGCACAGGACCGTGCCGAGCACGGCCGGGGCCGCCGCGAGCAGGTGGAACGGGTGGTTCCACGGGGCCGCCGGATCGACCTCGGAGACCGAAGCGGCGGCGATCGCGATGAGGACGCCCAGGACCACCCCGGCGAAGACCCAGCGGGTGAGCCGGCCGCTGTCCAGGTCGACCCACAGATGGGCGGTGTCGGGGCGGCCGGAGTGCGGGGGACGCGGGGGACGCGGTGCGGGCATGGGGGACAGTACAGCAGAAACGGCGGGGGCGGCGGGGTGCCGGGCCGCTCCCGGCCGTGGCCGGTCCCGGACACGGCGGTGCCCCGGCCCGTGGCGGGCCGGGGCACCGGAATCCTGTGTCGGCCGGCCCCGGGGCGGCTCCTGTGCCGGTCCTCGCGCCGACCGGAACCCTGTCCGGGGGAGCCCGGTCAGGCGCCCGGCTCGCCGGCCTGCTCGGCGATCTTCTTCTTGACCTCGTCCATGTCCAGCTCGCGGGCCTGGGTGATCAGGCTCTCCAGGGCCTCGGACGGCAGGGCGCCCGGCTCGCTGTAGATGACGGTCTGGTCCCGCACGATCATCAGCGTCGGGATGGACTGGATCTTGAACTCGAAGGCGAGCTCGCGCTCGGCCTCGGTGTCCACCTTGGCGTGCACGATGTCGGTGTTCTTCGCCGAGGACTGCTCGAAGACCGGGGCGAACTGCCGGCAGGGACCGCACCAGTCCGCCCAGAAGTCGATGAGGACGAAGTCGTTGTCCTTCAGCGTGTCCGCGAAGTTGTCCTTGGTGAGTTCGAGGGTGGCCACGGAATCTCCTGCATCTGTCGGTGTCGGGTGGCCGGGCCGGGGCTCGACCGCCTTCCTCTTCGGTGGACTACAGCGATCGTGCCCACTCGTTTGTTCCACATGCTTCCAGGGCGCACCCGGAGCCCGTATCGAACCGGAGGTTTCCTATCCAACACGTGGTCAATACCTGTTTGGGCGGAAAGTGAAGATGGAGCTACCGTGGCGGGACGGGAGAGAAGAGGGGGTCCGATGGGCGCCGAGACGTCCGACGGGGACACCGGTACCGGTGTCGACACCGTCGACTACCGCTTCACCCTGGCCAACGAGCGCACCTTCCTGGCCTGGGTGCGCACCGCGCTCGCCCTGCTGGCCGGGGCGGTGGCCGTCCTGCACCTGCTCCCCCTGGGCTGGGCCGACGGGCCGCGCACGGTCGTCGGCCTGACCCTGGCGGTCCTGGCCGCCGTCATCACCGTCTACGCCCCGATGCGCTGGTACCGGATCCAGCGCATCATGCGCGACGGCGGCACCCTGAAGATGAGCATGCTGCCGCTGCTGACCACGTTCGCCGTGGGACTGGTGTGCCTGGTAGTGCTGCTGGGGCACCTGCTGTGAAGAGCCCGATCGACCGGGGGGACCCGGGGCTGCAACCCGAGCGCACCCTGCTCGCGTGGCAGCGCACCCTGATCCTGCTGGTGGTCGTGGGCCTGCTGTTCCTGCGCGGCTCGTTGGTCGAAGGGGAGCCCTCGATCCCCCAGGCGCCGCCCGTGCTGCGGATGGCGCTGATGATCGTCCTCCTGTTCGTCGCCTCGGCCATCGGCCTGCACCTGTGGCTGCGCTGGCGGCGCAGCCGCAACGGGCTGAGCGAACCCGGCACCGGCGGCCCGCCGGGCGCGGTGTCCGCGCCCTGGGCCATGGTCCTGCTCTGCGCGGCCGTCCTGGTGCTGGGTGTCGTCCAGATCGCGGCGGTACTCCTGGGCTGACCGCGTGCCCCCGGCGGCCACGGCCGGATCGGTGCCCCGGCCGCTTCCGTGGTCGGCACCGCTCGGGTCGTGGCGGTGTCCGGTGGGCCGTCGGCGCCGCGCGCCGCCACAGCCGACGGTGCCCCGGCTCCGCTCGGCCGGTTCCCGTGCCCGGCACCGCTCGTTCGTGACCGTGCCGGCGGGCCGACGGCGTGCTCCGGCGGCCACGGCCGCGTTCGCGGTCGTGGACCGGACGGGGTCCCGGCGGGAGGGGCCGCCGTCACGGCCCGCCCGCACCGCGTTCGGCACCGGCCACGAAGAGCGGAGCCCGTGCCTGCGGGCGGACGATCACGTGCACACATGGTGGGCACCGGGTTGTGGGCACCGGGCGGTGAACACAGTGTGGTGGGCGCAGTGCGGTGAACACTGCGTGGTGGACAGAGGTTCCGGGCGGGAGGGGCGGGATGTGCCCGCGGCGGGGCGCGGGCGGTCACTGCTCCTTCTGCGGTCTCTGCCGTCTCCCCGGGGCAGGGGGGAGAGCGAACCCCCTCGACGGGGGAGGTCTCCATGAGCGGGGATGGAGTGGGATGCCCTCGGCGGGCGAGAGGCGGGAGGCGTCCGCTCCGGTCCCTGGGCGGGTGGGGAGCGTCCGGATCGGTGCTAGACGGGCTGTGGGACGGTGTCCTGCGCCCGGCGGTACTCGACGATCGAGTTGATGATGGCGTTGAGGTCGCGGGTCGGCTTGTACCCGACCAGGTTCTTGGCCAGCGAGGTGTCGGGGTAGCGGCGCTGCATGTCCTCGTAGCCCTCGCCGTAGGCCTCGTCGTAGTCGATGTAGACGATCTCGCTCTTGGAGCCGGTCAGCTCCACGACGCGGTCGGCCAGCCCCTTGATGGACACCTCCTCGTGTCCGCCCAGGTTGACCGCCCGGTTGAAGGCCGCCGGGGTGTCCATCAGCCGCAGCAGGCCGGGCACCACGTCGTACACCGAGCCGAAGCAGCGGCGCTGCGCCCCGGTGCCGTAGACGGTGATGGGCCGGCCGGCGAGCGCCTGGTCGACGAACCGCGGCACGACCATGCCGTAGCGGCCGGTCTGGCGGGGGCCCACCACGTTGAAGAAGCGGGTGATCACGCACGGGACGCCCGACTCGGCGCCGTGCACGTAGGCCACCAGCTCGTCCAGGCCCTTGGCGGCGGCGTAGGACCAGCGGCTCTTGGTCGGCGAGCCGTAGATCCGGTCGTCGTCCTCGCGCAGGCCGTCCGCGTCGTTCTTGCCGTAGACCTCGCTGGTCGACGCGACCATGTAGGGCACGCGGTGGCGGACGGCGGACTCCACCACGTTCTCCGTGCCCTGCAGGTTGATCCGCAGCGACCGCAGCGGGTTGTCCACGATGTTGTAGACGCCCACGGCGGCGGCCAGGTGGAAGACCGTGTCGGCCTTCGAGACCAGGTCGTCGACCAGGTCCCGGTCCAGGATGTCCCCTCGCACGAAGCGGAATCCGGGCACGTTCTCCAGTTGGACCAGATTCTTCAGGGAGCCGGTCGACAGGTCGTCCAGGACGACCACCTCGTGTCCCTGCGCGATGAGTTGGTCGCACAGGTGCGAGCCGATGAACCCGGCTCCTCCGGTGACTACAGCCTTCATGGTTTCCCCTCCATTTTCAGGCGTTGACTTGTTTCTTCACTGGGGAGATGGCGCGAAATGGGATCGGTGGGGGAGTCTCGGTGCCGGGGTGGGGTCCCGGCACC